>CAYZOE010000040.1:27643-36541 GCA_964479805.1 uncultured Pseudoalteromonas sp.
TTAGCTCTTAGCTCTTAGCTCTTAGCTCTTAGCTCTTAGCTCTTAGCTCTTAGCTACCAGGTTAAACACAAAAGATGCCAAACAAAAAGGTTCAGGCATAAAAAAACCCGCCGAAGCGGGTTTTAAAACTACCAGGTTGCGATTATTGCGCAGCCATGAAATCGATACCTTCTTGGATATCTTTGTTAAGCGTTTCTAGCATGTCGTTCTTCGCTTTCTCTTCAAACGCGCTTAACTCGCCGTAAGAAAGAATTTCTTCCACACCGTTAGTACCTAAACGGACTGGATGTGCGAAGTATGCTGCGTCGCCGTTCTCAACTGCAACGTATGCATAATCAACAACGTTTTGCTCACCTTGAAGGCCTTTAACTAGTGAGAAGCAGAAGCGTGCTGCTGCTGCACCCATTGAAAGTGTCGCTGAACCGCCACCCGCTTTAGCATTAACAACTTCAGTACCCGCGTTTTGGATACGTGGAGTAAGTGCTGCAACTTCTTCTTCAGTAAACTCAACACCTTCAACTTGAGAAAGCAGAGGAAGAATAGTAGTACCTGAGTGACCACCAATTACTGGTACTTTAACTTCAGATACGTCAACACCTTTCAGTTCAGCAACAAACGCTTCTGAACGGATAACGTCTAGCGTTGTTACACCAAATACACGTGATGCTTCATAAGTACCCGCTTTTTTGAATACTTCAGCAACGATTGGCACGGTGCCATTCACTGGGTTAGTGATAACACCAACTAGTGCTTTAGGACAGTTACGTACGATGCCTTCAGCTAGTGTTTTAATGATACCAGCGTTAACATTGAAAAGATCAGCACGGTCCATACCTGGCTTACGAGGCATACCTGCTGGGATAAGAACAATGTCAGCACCAGCTAGCGCTGCGTCAAGATCATCTGCACCAAAACCTGCAACTTTAACTGCAGTTGGGATGTGAGATAGGTCTACAGCAACACCAGGAACAACTGGCGCCACGTCGTATAGAGATAGCTCAGAACCTGCAGGAAGGCCATTTTTAAGAAGTAAAGATAAAGCTTGACCGATACCGCCAGCGGCACCTAATACAGCAACTTTCATGTGGAATTCTCCATAATTTGAAGGTGGAATTGTGTGTGCTGTAAAGATAATGAAAAGTGCAGGTAAAAACAAATTTATCGGCGCTATTTTAAGGTTTTTTTCGACTATAGTTGTAAAATATTGCTTTCAGCGTGCAAGCTCTCTTTACACTTCAAAATATTCATTCTTTTGTATTTAAAATACTCAATGACCCGAGTAAAGCTGACAATCAATTCACTTTGTTTTTTATGTGCAAAGTTGGGTCTGGGTTCAGAATTGTGTAAAATCTAAGTAATATTTAATAAACGAGTTCAATTATGCAAGTAAACGAGAAGCAAGAAGCGCTGATAAAAGCATTCAAAGCACTATTAAAAGAAGAAAACTTTGGCTCGCAAGGTGAAATTGTCGATGCCCTTAAAGATCAAGGTTTTGATAATGTTAGTCAAAGTAAAGTGTCACGTATGCTCAGTAAGTTTGGTGCGGTTAGAACTCGTAATGCAAAACAAGAAATGGTGTACTGTTTACCTGCAGAAATGGGCGTACCAACAGCTAAAAGCCCACTTAGACAACTAGTGATTGATATCATGCACAATGAAATGATGATTATCATACGTACTAGCCCCGGTGCTGCTCAACTAATTGCTCGATTACTAGACTCTTTAGGCACTGCAGATGGTGTATTAGGTACTATTGCTGGTGATGACACTATTTTTATTGCACCAGCTAAGATCTCTGAGATTGATGTGACACTTGAGAAAGTAAAAACTTTATTCGACAACGTTTAACTTTCTGCCATGTGCGCCATGTTTTGCAAAAACTGCACGGATGGCGCAAAGAATGCTGCTCCCATATCAGCTTGGCAATAGTCCAACCAAGCATCATAGTGCTGTTCGTTCCCTATTCGAGTAGTTAATAACTGCTCAAACGCATCACCCTTCGCGGCACAGCTTACCCATAAAGATCCCTGTTCGAACACATCACCAAATGGCATACTTTGCTCAAGCAATAAAGGCAAATTATCAGCATTTTTAAGCTCAGTTAATGCAGCATGATTATTAGCTAAAGCACCTTCTAGCTTTTTATTTTCTAAACGAGAGCGGCCCATAACGGCTTCTTGGTCATTCAGGCTCAATTTTTGCCAACGATTTATATCAAACCTCACTCTCTGTATATGAATGTAACTTCCTTGATCTTCAAAACTTTCTGCATTTTGCACTAAAGCAACTTGGCGCTTAAAACGTCCATGAGGCGTATTAGCGCCATAAATAAAACCGTTAAAGTCTCGACCGTCTAAGAATCGGAAAGTACGGATATGCGCAACCAACTCCACTTTACCTGCAAACATATGCCTAACACTTTGTGCAAATAAATGGTTTACATCTTCTCTATCAGAGCGGATCACATAAAGCATATCAAATGGCTGAGTGTGCATAATGTGTTCGTGAGAACGAATGTGTGGGAAGCTTTTTAACTCTTTAGGAATACATTCAGGATATATATGTGGCCAGTATTGAGCACCAATGGCGACAAAGCTCGATACCATTGACTCAGAAAAGCGATCGCTCAATTCTGATTGCAAGCGATCGCATTGACCTAATGCTGCTCTAACGGCTTCATCTTGACCATCAAGTACATTAAAAAACAAATGTAATCCATGCAGATTTGCCTCTGCACACACTCCTGACTGCGGCTGAGCCATGGCACCCCAAGTTATAATAAGTAAGGACTATGAAAAGAAATTTACCGCATGTGGCTTAATTTTAAAAGTCACGGGTTCATTAATATTCAGGGCATGTTCACTTTCTACTGGCACTTCGATGATTTGCTCAGCCACTTTTATTTGGTAAATAAACTCAGTACCAATAAAGCGAGATTGCAGAATTTCAACGTCATTTGTCGGGCCATTTTCTAGCTGTATATGAGCTGGCCGAATATAAATTTGTCCAGAACTTTGCGCATTATCGCTCGCTTTGGTAGAAGCAATTTTACCAAATGAAGTAATAAATTCACGTTTATCATAAGCTTGGGCTGGAATATAAATGCCCTGTCCCAAAAATTCAGCTACTTCTTTGCAAGCTGGCTGTTCAAATAACGTTTTAGCATCGCCAAATTGAGCAATTTTGCCTTGATGCATCACAGCCAGTTTATCAGCAAAAGCAAAGGCCTCTTCTTTTGAGTGACTCACAAAGATAGCCGAGACCTTTTGATCTTTTATGATCTGTCGAATGTCATTGATAAGTTGGAAACGCACTTGCGCATCAATATTCGAAAAAGGCTCGTCAAGCAATAGTAAGTTAGGTTTATAAGCAAGCGCTCTTGCAATAGCGACACGTTGTTGCTGACCGCCAGAAAGTTCATGAGGGTACCGCTGTGCAAACTCTGATAAATGTACAAGTTCCAGCATTTCATTTATACGTGCTTGTTTGTCAACCTTATTAAACTTGCTGAGGCCAAACGCGATATTTTGAGCAACCGTTAAGTGAGGAAATAACGCATAATCCTGAAACATCATACCAATATTGCGATGCTGTGGCGCCGTAAACTGCGTGTTGTCGCTCATGGTTTTACCATGAATAACAATTTGACCTTGCTGAGGCATTAATAAGCCTGCGACAGCCTTTAGAGTAGTAGTTTTACCACAGCCACTGGCCCCCAATAAGCAAACAATTTCATTTTCGGCGACTTCTAAATCTAAATTTTCAATCACTTTTTGGCCATCATATTGATAGCTTAAGTTTTTTAAAGACAAACTACTCATGAATTGTGCTGCTCCATTGAGCGATTAACAAAATACAAAGGCACTAAGCCAACAAGAACAATAAATAATGCCGAGATGGACGCAAGCTCTAACTGCTCGTCACTGACATATTGGAATACATGCGTTGCCAAGGTTTCAAAATTGAAAGGACGAAGCAATAAGGCAGCAGGAAGCTCTTTCATACATTCGATAAACACCAATAACCCTGCGGTTAAAATACCCCCGCGTAAAAGCGGGATATGCACACTACTGAGCATTTGCGCAAAATTCTTACCCATACTTTGGCTTGCCATATCAAGCGACGGACTAATTCGTACATAGCTTGCTTCAACAGCGCCTTGAGCAATGGCGTAAAAACGTACCACATATGCAAATACCATGGCAAAAATAGTACCGCTAAATAGTAGCCCAGGTTCAAATGTAGTGCCTTCTAACCACTCATTTAGCTTAGTATCAAGCAAAGTTAGAGGCAATAAAACCGCAATCGCTAATACTGTTCCAGGTAATGCATAACCTGTGCTTGATACACGCCCTGGCAAGGCCTTAGACTTTTGTTCACCAATGCGCTGATAAAACAACACGATAATACTTAACGCGATTGCAATAACGCTTACCCACAAAGAGATCTTCAAGCTTTGCCAAGCATATAAGAAAAACTCAGCGTTCCATGCTTGATCGAAGTAATCTATTGAATAACTAACGAGCACACCAATCGGTAAAGCAAAAGCAAAAAACAACACCACAATACAATAGGTACTGGCAAACCAAGCGTACTTTCCTGATAGCACATATAAATGCGTGTCGTTTACGGCACTTTGTCTTTCATGCACCGTGGTATTTTTACGGCTTATTTTTTCTAGTGTGATGGCCACAAATAAGAACAACAACATGATCCCAGAAATTTTCGCTGCTGCTGTTAGAGAATAATAGCCGAGCCAAGTATCGTAAACGGCCGTTGTGAGCGTGCTGACAGCAAAGTAATGCACTGTGGCAAAGTCAGCCATGGTTTCCATACTGATCAACGCTAGCGCTGCGACAATCGCGCCCCTTGCAAGGGGTAAACTCACTTTGAAGAAGCTTTGCAATGGGCTCATACCCATTAGCTGACTTGCTTGTAATAACTTAAATGACTGCTCGCGCAAAGCAGTTTTAAAAATAAGGTAGAGGTAAGGGTATAACACCAATGCAATCATCACGATTGCACCGCCTAATGTACGAATATCAAAAAACCAATAATCATCCGGCGACTGCCAGCCAAACCACTCTCTTAAAGCTATTTGTACTGGGCCTGCATAATCAAATAAATCGGTATAAACATAGGCAATAATATAGGTTGGCATTGCTAAAGGAAGCATCAGCGCCCATTCGAAGTATTTTTTACCGGGAAATTGGCAATAAGCGGTCAGCCAGCCGAGCGGTAATGCAATTAAGCAACTCAAGAGAAGCACGCCGGCAATAAGTACTAGGGTGTTATAAATATAATCCCAAAGCACGGTATCCCACAGGTGGGTAAAAACGTCAGAGTCGCCTTGCAGCGACTCGAAGATTAAAAATGCCAGTGGTGCTGATAAGCAAACGCCTATCAGCCAAGCAAAAACCTGCCATTTAGACAGAGAAAGTAATGATTGCATTAAAGATCAAATTTTACCTCATCGATTAGCTTAAGTGCTAAAGGACGGTATTTACTAATTTCTGACAATGGTAAGTTGTCTTCCTTAAACTCACCCCAAGATGCCACAAGTTCAGAAAGCGCCACACCCGGTTTAACTGGATATTCCATATTCATAGACGCATACATATTTTGCGCCTTATTGTCTGTCATAAACTCGATAAGTTTCAAGGCGTTTTCTTTATTTTTCGAATATTTCGTTAGCACAACACCCGAAACATTTAAATGAGCGCCTCGGTTTGTTTGATTCGGGAAATTGATATAAACAGAATCAGCCCACGGCTTTTGCTTTTCATCTTGCAGCATCTTGCCAAAGTAATAGCTATTACCCAATGCAAGATCACACAGGCCCTCTTTTACTGCTTTAACTTGTGCTCTGTCATTACCTTGTGGTTTTCTGGCTAAGTTTGCTTTAACCCCTTCAAGCCATGATTTAGTTTCAGATTCACCGTGATGTGCAAGCATTGAAGCAACTAATCCTAGATTATATGG
This sequence comes from uncultured Pseudoalteromonas sp., assembly GCA_964479805.1. Taxonomy (GTDB): domain Bacteria; phylum Pseudomonadota; class Gammaproteobacteria; order Enterobacterales; family Alteromonadaceae; genus Pseudoalteromonas. The sequence continues at coordinate 33,626 of CAYZOE010000040.1, forward strand.
ATGCTTACCAGAGCGAGTACAAATTTTACCTTTATATTTTACATCAGCCAATTCTTCATAAGTTAACGCGTCTAATTTCCCTAAGCGCTCTTTAGATGAATACACATTACGAACACGCTTGGTAAGTGCAACCCATTGACCTTCTGGGTCGCGAAAGCTCGCAGGTACGTTTTTGGTCACAACGTCGCTCTTAATCGGCTGGGTTAGATCCATCGACTCTAATTGCATTAAAGCACTGAAGTTTGATGTTAAAACCATATCAGCACGGCTATGCTTTCCTTCACGTTTAACTCTTTCAATTAACCCTTTTTTTGCAAAAACCACATTCGTCTTAATGCCTGTATGCTTGGTAAAATCATCAAGAATAGGTTGAATTAAAAAAGGCTGACGGAAAGAATAAATGTTGATTTCTTCGGCTGCCATAGCAGGCAAACACGTGACAGTTGAGAGTAGAATAGCCAATGCTTTTTTCATAAGGCCTCCAAAGCCAAACAATAATTATTATCAACTAATTTTAACTATTATATTTTTAAAGTACACCCTTTTGCTGATCAAAAACTGTAACTAGATTTTCTATTAATGCCTAATTTGCAATTGGTTATGTAAGAGATCTCTCACTTTAAGTGTCGCTTTTGAGTAAATAGCAACTCAACTGAACAGTAAATTTAAAAATAAACATTATTTATCATGGATTTGTGCACCATCCACCAAATCAACTTTTCAAATAATTAAATTTCTAACCTTTTATTACTTCGTCACTCCATTAAACTTTCTTATATCTTTTAGGGAGCCATTGACGGCTGTAAATCACATGATGTGTAATGGACTGTAATAGTTAATTATTGCCAAATACGGTTTAATTAATCTATGGAACAACAGGATGCGCGCTCAAGGTGAGCCATACAGGGTGTATATAGGATTAGTGGAGCCATGATGGCAAAGCTCATTATGGATAATGGCAGGAAGCTCGGATAAGGGCATATGGATGTTTGGCATGAGGCCAATGAAGGACACTACAGGAAGTAGTACTCGCAAATCACAAAAAAGCGAGTGAAGGGACATTGATTGCATGGAGCTGATCAGCTCAAAACCAAAGCAGGATGCTTAGAAGATTCCGTCAGCGCGGCTCATTGAGCCGCGCTTCTTCGTTATATACTTCATTAACTTTTGCTTCTTTTACCTTTTAAATACGCATCTCTAAAATCAATAAAGTGAGCTGTTAATTTTTCTGCAGCAGAGCTTTCACCTGCTTCAGCTAACACGACACACGCAACTTCTGCTGTACCTAGCTGATGAGCATGCGGAGCAACTCTGAGTTTATAATCTGATAGAGAGTCTGGGGACACAGAAAGCACCGGGAAAGTATCTAAATACTCACTCTTTCTAAACATTTTTTTCGCTTCACGCCATGTACCATCTAAAAAAATAAACAATGGTTTTTTAGATTCAATTCTTTCAACCTTAGTAATAACGCGTTCAGGCTCTGAGCTATCAGCGGGGAAAACAACAATAGGTTGATAGCTTGAATCTTTTAGAAGCGATAGCAATGCTTCATCTGGCTCAGTCCTATCCCAGCGAAAAGCATGATTATCAGGTACTACATCTGCGATTAAACGGCCCGTATTCGAGGGCTTGAAGCTTTCATTGTGATACATTAATAAACATACTGCACTATGACAGTCTTCGGCAACTTCTAGATTGTCACAGATGCACAAGTGTTCAGAAAGCAAACAAGACTCACAACGAGATAACTTTGAACCACGTGCTTTAAACTCTCGCTTGGCCGCAGCTATTTGCTTTTGACGTAGAACTAATACTGAATTTTTCACAAATACCCCTTAGATTATAAGCCTCATATTGTAATCAACTAAGCGCATAAAAGCAGTAAGGAACTCAAATGAAGATACAAAACTCGCAAAGATTACGTTATCGACTTATGGATAAAAATGATGCCGATTTACTATTCGAATTAGACCAAGATCCTGCGGTCATGAAATATTTAACACATGGTAAACCTAATTCAATGCAGACAATCAGAGACGTTTTTATCCCTCGCTTGGAGCAGTTCACAAATTCAGAAAAAGGTTGGGGATTATGGCAAGTAAATACGCTTGAAGAGGGTCAATTCATTGGTTGGATATTAGTTCGTCCGATGGGCTTTTTTACAGGTCAACGTAACGACCGTAATTTAGAGTTAGGCTGGCGCTTTAAACAAATAAGCTGGGGCCAGGGCTATGCAACGGAAGCCGCTAAGCATATTGCCAACATTCTTGCTACTGACAGAGCATATGAAGCTTTTTCAGCCGAGGCCCTTGAGGGCAATTTAGGCTCTATTAATATTATGAAGAAACTCGGTATGCGCTATATAAAGCATTTTATTCATCAAGATGATCAAGGTCAGCATAGCGCTGTGCTTTACTCTAAAGAGTTGTAAGCTTTTCGAAGAGAAGTAAATTAACTACAGCAGAGAAAGAATAATTGATTCAGATTGAGCCTTATAGCACCTGTTTCATAAACACAGTAGGTATATGAATTTCTGGCATAAAAACCGGAAGTCACTGGTTACTTCTCGCATCAAAACTCTGATTTGGCGGACGCGGAACTTGCTTTTTGGAGAGTCGATCTTCGACAGCCTAGTTAGCTAAAATGGAATAAGATCTTAATTTCGGGCATAAAAAAACCGACTTTTGTCGGTTATTTCTCACATCAAGTGTTCTGATGTGGCGGACGCGGGAGGATTCGAACCTCCGACCGCCTGGTTCGTAGCCAGGTACTCTATCCAGCTGAGCTACGCGTCCGTAAATCAAATTCTCTATTTTTTACCATCTGAGAAGGATGGCGGACGCGGGAGGATTCGAACCTCCGACCGCCTGGTTCGTAGCCAGGTACTCTATCCAGCTGAGCTACGCGTCCGTA
>CAYZOE010000041.1:0-2468 GCA_964479805.1 uncultured Pseudoalteromonas sp.
TGAACTGTTTGGCAAAGTTTCGGCAATCTTCACAGTAGCAAACCAATCGATTACCACACCCAGGTTTTACATTACTTACGACACCTGTTACTTCCCCACATTTACACTTTAATTTTAAATCTTCCACTTGAACTCCTTTTTATGCAGGACTGAATGACATTACTTCTAATAAGCAATTAACATTATATTTTTAGTTATTTAAAATCAATATATTATGTACCTTTTGAAAAGTATTCGAGCACTTCAAACGAATTGAACTGTCATTGAATACTTTAGCCTTATCTCAAGCCTACTCTTACAATTATTGAAGGTTGCATCATGTATCTTGGCGCAGATTAACGTCTGCTAACGCTAAATATAAGAGGATATTCTTTAACTAGATCCACGTAGTTTACAGTGATATAAAAGATTGCGGCATTGTTGCAAGTTAATATTCGCAGAGAGAAGGAAAAGCCAAATTTATGAATTTGGCTCTATGGCTTCTTTGTACGCGATTAAATGGTCAAAAACCTGCTCTGAAATGGCTTCCAGCGCTTCTTGAGTATGGCTACTAGCCATGTTCGTGACGATGAAAATACCAATATGTTGCTTCGGATAAATAGCCAGCCAACTAGACGTGCCCATTGAGCCGCCACTTTGATAGAGCATGATTTCATTTGAATTGTCTTGAGTTGTGTTCCAATAAAACGCTGTGCCATGACCCATCCAACTTTGTTCCAAAAGTTGATGAGAAATAGCTACTTCAGGCTCTGAAGATAATTGATGGCGCATATAATGTGTCATGGACTCAAGGTCTGAAGTTAACCCGCCGCCTGCATACCAATATGCACTTGCCAAGGGCATCTGATTACCCTTTCCATCTGATCCGATTGTAACTTTACTCACCTCAGAATGTGCGCGTCTGAATTTAGTATTCAGCTCTCCAGATTTGCTGGTGATTATGTCAGTAAGAAGTGTTTCAAAGGGTTTTTGATATACCGATTCAACAATATAAGCCGCTAAATTAGTCCCCACGCTAGAATAGATATAGTCTTCGCCAGGTATAGAGCTAAGCGTCGCTGTTTTAAGGTCGTTAAAGTAATCGGCTCTGGTGTATTTTGATATTTTTTCATAATATCTGCCTTGCTCTATATCTTCGCGACTGACAGCAAAGCTATATGGTAGCCCACTGGTGTGCGTTAAAAGGTGTCGCAAAGTTATATATCGGTTAGATAGCTCTAAATTTTTATATTTGTAATTCTTAAGGTATTGGCGAATATCTTTATCAAGCTCAACTTTGCCGTCCTGAATGGCTTTCGCAACAACTAATCCTGTATACGTTTTTGTTATTGAGCCAATTTCGTAGAGTGTTTGGTCATTAGGCGTATCGCCACTACTTAAGGTTCCTAAGTGATATTGGTAAGTTTTGTCTGCATCCACCACAGAAATTGAGACGACTTGACCAGCGTTTCCATCAATAAATTCAATTAGTTCATCTTTTGTATTAGCTTCAAAATTTATTGCATCATGACTTTTACAAGCAGCTAAAACTGAGATTAATGAAGCAAGCAATATCGATTGAATGGTACTGGTTTTTAAACGGTTCATTGTTTTCCTTTTACAATCAGCAAAATTACTCTTTAGACGAGAAGAGTAAGTAAAAGGTTTAAATGTTGAATTAATTTAGATGCTTAAGAAAGCCAGCGCAGGGCTAGGGTTTACGTTCAAAGAATGCGAGATAGGTATTATACAAAAAGTATGCAATAAGGCTGAGCAGATTTGCCTTATTGCATTAGGTATCGATTAAGAGCGAGTAGAGTGTTCTTATTCGATTATTTAAGTATGGTTTTCTTTAACACTTCAGCATTATCAGTAGTAATAAACTCAACGATTTTGCCATTTTCGATTTTGAAAATACTCACTTTGTCGTCTTCGCTTGGCAAAAATGCCAGTTCATCATCTTCTTTGGCCAGTACGATATTGTACTTTTGCTTTTGCATTTTTGGAATTGCAATATAGCTGCTAATTAGCCCAGGCATTCCACTGATGTCTGCATAGTATTGAATGTTGGCTTGTTGAAGCGTTTCATTGGTTTGACCGGCAAACGCATCGCGTGTCACTCGGCTGCTGTCCATATCGTGGGCAAGCACCAGCCATTGTGTGCTTGTTTTAAATGAGTGCGGGTTATCGAATTGGTCATTCAGATTAGGGAGTTTAATGCTGTCACCAACTGATAACACTTTAACGTTTGCAGAGACGGCAAATGTCAGTAAAAGAATAGAAAAAACAGCAATTTTTTTTAACAGATGCATAGTGAGGTACCTTATAAAGTTATGCATATTATTTTTAGTTGTTCTAGCTAAATTGTCTAGCATCTTATGCAAAGTGACGTGACAGGTTAAGTCGATGATAAAGTCAGCATCTAGCAGACTTTGGTGTGCAGTGAGCGTTTTAGCTATCAACTAAAGCTTGTTGTTTTAGAACACTTA
>CAYZOE010000041.1:2568-21090 GCA_964479805.1 uncultured Pseudoalteromonas sp.
AAAACGAAACTTGGTACTTACCATCTGACATGCAGAAAACCAAACATATAGATAAGGTATTTCGGTAATAGCAAGGTGAGTAAAAAGACGCGAAAGTACTTCTTATTATTTGGTTATTGCATTAGTAATTTGCAAATTATTGGTGTCGAGAATTAATTTCACCTTTTTTTGCTATGTTCATAGTCTGTTTTTTTGTTCTAAACTTATTTTGTAATCATTTTAAGGAAGAAAGTGTGCGTGTTGCTTTATTGCTTTGTTTGCTACTGAGTACTTTTGCTCAATCCAAGCAACTGAAAATCTCAATAGGAGAATATCCCCCTTTTGCAAGTCAAGAGGCCCAACAACAAGGCATTGTGCCGCAAGTTATTCGCGCAGCTTTTGAAACACAAGGACATACTGTTCAATTTGAATTTATGCCATGGGGAAGAAGTTTTGCGTCTTCTTTAAAAGGCAACTATGACGCAGCGGCCTTTTGGTTTTGTGCACCTGAAAGGCAGAAAGATTTTTATTGTTCAGACCCTCTTCATTACGAAGCGATTCACTTCTATTTTCATAAGAGAAAGCCATTACACGATTGGCAAAGTTTGTTAGAGCTGAGCAATTTTAATATAGGTGCAACGACGGGTTATAGCTATAGCGAAGAGTTTTGGCAGCTTGCTCAACGTGGCGTTTTAAACGTTGATACTGTCACAACAGATTTGCAAAACTTTAAGAAGTTACTCAAAGATAGGATCGATTTATTTCCTATGGCAACTATTCCTGCTAAGCACCTTCTGAAAGAGCATTTTTCAGCGCAAGAAATTGAGCAAATTGATTTCCACCCAAAACCTTTAATGATTGAAAGCAGTCATTTACTATTTTTAAAACAATCCAAAGAGTCTAAGCAGTTACTTGAGACTTTTAATTTGGGCTTAACAGCCATTAAAGAGTCAGGTAAGTACCAAACAATATTAAACTCAGTCGGCGCGGTTAAATCACCGTCTGCTGAGCATATTTTTTTGAAGTAACTATTATTAGAGTTGCTACCAGTAGTAATCTAAAGTCATATACCAAGCTGTAAAGGGGCTTTACAGCTCATATAAGAATATATTCTTCGAGCACTAATCGGCGTCTAACATATCATCAATTTCGATTTCATGATGAGCAAAAGCATAAAGTAATTCATAACTGAGCGGCTTTTTTCGTTTGCCTTTAAGTTCTGTCACCGTTTGCAACTGAGTTTTTTCATCACAGGTAATAAGACCCATAGCCCAGTCAGTAAAGTTACGCTTATCGATAGGGTTATTTATGATAGCTTCTACATTTTTGTGCCTAGGATCTGATTTTATCCAATTAAAAAGTGCTAATATTTTTTTTTCTTCACCTTCGAGTACCTGCATGAAGTGTTTGCCATCATACAGCAACATGCCTGTGATTTTTTCAAGCTGATTACGACGTTCACATTCGTGTCTTAGCACTTCTAACTCAGTCCATTGTAAGGGCGCTGTCGCCGTACTTGTATAAATAAATTCAACTAACATGCTCATATTAAAATCAAGAAACTTTACAAAAAGCATAGTGCTAAAACAGTAAAAGTAAAAATATTGAAGCTCAATTTAAGTGAGCATAAGATGAGAGTGTGAGCTTATACTCAAGGAATTAGAAATGATTACAAACCTCTTTTACAGAGGGCAGACAAAGCAAAGGTGCTTCATCTGCATCACGATTACTTTAGAGGACTTTCAATAAGGCTTTTTGTTGTTAAGCAGTCGCTTTTAACTTGTCGCACATACTTGTTGGCTGCGTTTATTAACCCTCTTTGCTGTTGCGGCAAAATAGCAACAATGGCTTTTTGAAAATCTACTGAGCGGCGGTCGCCTCGCATATGCGCAAGTGCCAATGCTTCTCCACAACTCAGTGCATATTGAATAACGCCGCCTTTTTCGGCCGCTCTTCTTCCTAACATAAAATGCTCAGAGTCAATGCCAACACGAGCATGATGGCGAGAGCGAAGTAACCAATGTTGATCTTGCCAAATGGCATCATCGAGGATTAAGTCAGGTCGACGTTGCATTTTTCTTTGACAATTTACCGTTAAATGCGCCGCAGAGAGACTGTTGTTTACAGACAACTTAGGAAAGTATTTTATGGGGGCCGCTTCTCTTTGCTGTTTTATTTCTACGATATGTGTTTTAGCAGCATCATAAGGCTGGCTCGGGCCTACTAAAACGTAATAGCGGCTTAAGTTATTTGAACCTGTACCTGCGTTATGGCGCTCGACGATATCGAGAATTTCATCGTCCATGAATGGCCTGAATTGCATGTATAAATTTTGATAGTTTTCATCAGGTAGAGAAATAAACTTGTCAGGGTATTGTTTAAATCGCCAATTTACTAAATCAACTTCTTTAGCCAAGGTACTTTTAGTCATAAAGGCTTCGCCACCGACTACTCTAGTAAGCGCCTTTTGCCAGCGTTTATGCAAAATATGACCTTTTGAGAATTCAGTGAGCGCTGTTTGGCTGTCGTTCTTATTTTCTAATGAGCGCTGACAAGTTTCGATATAGGCCGCTATAAAGGCTTGCTGTGCTGAATGAACTTGTTGCTCATCAGCAAGGGGCTTTGCTGTTAGTTTTTCACAATCAGACTCAGCTTGAATTTGGGCTGCTTCTGAATGCGCTAATGGCAGACTGACTAAAAATCTGAATAGATCCCAACTTGCATGGCCCAAGCAGGCGTCATCGAAATCATTGGGTGTAAACACCACTGTTTCGCCATGAGAACCCTCTTCACTTAAAAATCCAAAGTTACTGGTATGACAGTCACCCATAATGGTAGTGAGAGGGATATCTAGCAAACTTTCAGACAAAGCTATTACTTGGCTTGCCAAATCACGATACATAAGCGGTGCTGAGCCGCGCAAGAACTGAAATGGGCTATTCACCATTTTTCGGTGCTTTGCGAGTTTCAGTGAAGGAGCGATCCCGTCATGATCTAAGAAATATTGAAGTAGCGTTTCTAGTCTTTCCATGAGTAATCCTTTTATAAAAGTTAACTCACAGTTCGATATTTTGCGAGCAATGTATTTATAGCCATTGTAACTATAAATACATTGCTCGCAAAATTAGAAATAAGCTCAATGTTTTATAATGAAAAATTTAACATTGTGCTCGCAGTAACTTTATTTACTTAGCCTGCTTCTTCAGGTCGTATAGGCCTTGCTTCAAAGCTGCCACCGCAGTTGGGGCACACATTACGAAATTCTTTTTCTACACAGTCTCTACAAAAAGTGCATTCATAACTACATATCATTGCCTCAGTTGAATTGGTAGGTAAAGCTTTATTACAGCATTCGCAAGTGGGTTTTAATTGGAGCATATGTTGTTCTCTATTTTTCGATTTCAGCCAGCACAGCCGATAGCACAGGGTCGTTGCCTTGCTGGTAATCTAGCCATGAAGTTTCAATCAACACATCAGGGTACACAGCATCTGTATCTTCAAAAAGAAACGGGTAATAGCGTTTTGATACACTCAACTTTCTTTTCGAGTTTGGTAAAACAAAGCGATAGCTTTCGGAGAACTGGTTTGGATCCCCTCCGGTTGGTGTGCCGAAAATACGCGCATTGAGAATTTGTTTAAACTGTACGGTGTTACTCATTGCGGCAGAGAAAGTATGTTTATCAGTAAGTATAAACACACCTGTTTTCCAATCAAATTGGTCGAGAGGTAATAGACAAGATGAAAAAGCTAAACCTGTATAAAAACTGCCGCCGTCATTACCTCTAAAATCTATTATCAGATATGCAGATTTAGCAGCCTTTAATTGTTTTTGCAGTGCTTTACATTCAGCTATTACCTGTTCAAAGCTAGGGTAAGCGTTAAAATCAAAGTAAGCGATTTTATTCTGTTTTAACAAGCTTAGACTGATACCTGGCATATCGATGTCTAGCTTGTTTAATTTTTCGCTGTGGCTTCTAAAAACCGAGCTGAGTCTGGCAAATTCACTCATCGCTACAGGCGCTATTTCTTCGCTAAGTGTATTGCTCTCAAGTTCAAATTCAAACTTTGTTGCGACATTTTCTTTCACAAGACCAAGCCCTAATAACAATTTATGCAGGGTTAAATAAAACTCAAAACGCGCTTTAGCGCTAAATTGGTTGTCTACCCCAGGCAGCATAGGTGTAATTAACTCAAACAGTGCCTCAACGGTTAGGCCATTGATGGTTTTAAGTTTAGTACCAATTAGGTGTTGATATTGTTCAGTTGCATCAATGACTCGTAATTCATTGTTAAAGAACTTATACCTGAGCGGAAAGTGTTGGTGAGGCCCAGACATCATAAAATAGTTAGTGTGTCCGTCGCCAATGGCACCAGTTATTGCCATTAGTCGCGCTTCTACTTGAGGCTCACTGAGTAGCGGTAAGTCTTGTTTTAGTTCTTTCAAGAGTCTGGCAAAGTCACTTTCAGCAAGCGTATGAAATGGTTCAATATGCTTGGTTCTGATTTGGTTTTCATAAAAGTTAATGTCTTTTAGCCAAGCCTGCTGTTGTTTAACTGATAGCGTGTCTGCATATGAGATAAAGCTAAACAAGGCGAGAACGAGTAATTTAAACGTTAATTTCATAGGTGTGTGCCCTTAGCATAGTGTGAAGGTGATAGGCCAAATTGCTTAATAAAAGCACGTCGAAAACTGTCGTAATTATTAAAGCCGAATTTTTGCGATATAAGCTGTAGACTGATGTTTTCCTCACATAGTAAATCTCTGGCATGATTAAGCTTGAGTACTCGAAAATAATGACTAGGTGTACAGTTAAGGTGCTGTCTAAATAAACGTGTGAGTTGTCGCTCGCTCAAGTGACAAAATTCAGCCATGCTGGTGACTGTAACTGATTTGTCTAATTGCGTACTTAACCAATCAATCAGTGGCGAGAGCTTCAAACTTTCACCGGACTGTAGTTCCAAAATATCAGAATATTGCCGCTGCTTTCCTGCCCGTTGTAGGTACACTACCAACTCTTTAGCCACTTTTGCTGCCACGCTATTACCATAGTCTTCGCGAATAATTGCCAGTGCCAAATCAACGCCAGATAGCACTCCCGCAGATGACCAGATATTTTGATCTCTAATAAAGAGCGGCTCTGGCGAGATGGTTTTATTTGGATTTTGCTTGGCTAAACTTTCGCAATGGCGCCAATGCGTAGTAATCGTAAGTGCTTTATCATCAAAGAGTTTGGCGAGAATAAATGCTCCTGTACAAATGCTAAAGACGCGTTTTGCTCTTTTAGCTATGCCAGTAAGCGCATTGAGCTGTTTTGTACTAAGTTCAAGGGTACGCATGCCTATGCCCCCACAAATGATCAAGTCATCATACTCAAAGTCATCACTCAAACAGTAGTCGACAGACACGCTCTGTCCGTAAGCGGTTTTTACAGGCTGTTTGCTTATGCCTAACAGTTTGCATTGATAGGCGGTTTGAATGTTGTTTGTTTCCATAAAGGCATCAAGCGGACCAAAGAGGTCAAGTGCTTGAAAGCCATCGGCGATGAAAAAGACTTGTTTGATGGTCATATTAGTTGTTCTTTGAGATTTTACTCTGTGAATAAACCTATATTAACCTGATGAGGCGTGTCTGATATAACATAAAAACGACATAAAGAGACATTTTTAAAGTGCCATTGCAAGAGCAGACAAATTCACAAAAGGGTTACCAATGCGTGTTAAGCATTGCTGTGTATCTGCTTTAATCAAATCAAAAGAATGCCCCTATGAGCGTAGCGAAAGGGGAAGTTTATATTTTAATATTAGTATAGAGCTATATTTTTCAGGTCGATTAAGAATAAACCACATAAAAATAAAGTTAAGCATGACCAACAATGACAGTGTAGACATTTTGGTATTGGCAACAAGGTATTGCTTTATGTTTATTAAATGTAATCAATTTACGTTTTGGAAATTGTCAATTCAATTTATTTACAGTGGAAATTTTTGTACTAATCTCTATCTACAAAGGAAATTCATTACTGAGTTAAACCATGAAAAAACTGACTTTATACACGCTTTGTTTAAGTGCTTTTCCTACGTTAGCAAATACCTCTGTAACTGTAACCGGTGTGTCTGATTATTTGTTTAATGGGGTGAGCCAAACCCAAGAAGACCCAGCCATTCAGGCAAGCTTTGATTGGGCGGGCGATAACGGGTGGTATGCAGGAGTCTGGGGATCAAATGTAGATTTTGGCGAAGGTACCAACATCGAATTTGATGGTTATGTAGGTTACTACACGGCTCTGAATGATGTGCTTAATTTAGATGTCGGTATTGCGCAATACACCTATCATGGTGGTGATGAGAGCTCCAGTTATCACTATGCAGAAGCCTACGCGAAGTTTAATTACGGTAATACCAATCTGAACTTTTGGTATGCATGGGACTATTTTGGTACTGGTGCAGGCCATGGCATTGTGATGCTCACTCATAACTTCCCTATTAATGAGTCATTCTCGGTTGATGTAGGCATCGATTATTCCATGAGTATGGATGATGATAAATGGACTTGGGAAGGCAAAGACGATGACTACATTCACTGGCGAGTAACGGGTAATTATTCTGTCAGCGGTTGGGACTTATCTTTGGGTTATGAAGATACTGACCTAAATACATTTGGCGATTCAACACTACTTTTCACCGTTGGCAGAACATTTAGCTTATAAGCCAGTCAATAGATTTTTTTAGTTGTCACTTTTATAATTTATTGTGGAAATGGCAACTCTTCTTTTGTTACCAACGCTTAAAATTAGACATAAACTTGAAACATAAGTTATTAATAATCTTACTTTTTTAGGGTGTTGTTGATGAAGTTGAAAAGGTGCTATTTTGCTTTGCTGTTTGCTTCGGCCTATGCTTTTTCTTCTGAGCAATCCCTCACAATTTATACAGAAGAGTTTCCACCTTATAACTTTTTAGAAAAAGGCGTTGTTGTTGGCGTGAATGCCGACATTGTGGCTATGGCTTGTAAAATGACAAATATAAAGTGTAAGTTTGCACTCTATCCATGGAAGCGCGCGATGACACTGAGCCTAAAAAACGATCACAGTGCTCTTGTGTCCACTTCTAGGCTGCCTAGCCGTGAAAAACAATTTCAATGGGTTGGGCCGCTTATTTCGAGCCCTGGTTGCTTTTATAAACTTACTAAACGCGATGATATCAAAATAAATAACAAAGAAGAGCTGGCAAATTACACCGTTGCTTTACATAAAGGCGATGCATATGAAGAAGTGCTCAAGCAATGGGGGTTTAAAGAGAATTTAAATTATATTCCTTTTTCTGAAAAATTTGCAGAAATAAAGGCGTTTACCGAAGGCAAACTTGATTTGTTTATTGCCTCTGCGAATAGTTTAAGGTTCCATATTCAGAATTATCGACTTCGACCAGAGCAGGTAGTACCAGCCTATTTTATAGATGATCCTCGACTAGGTGGAAATTACTTAGCTCTAAATAAGGAAGTGCCTCAAGTGATGGTTACTCAACTACAACGTGCGATTGACGAAATTTATACAAATGGCTTGGACTTACCCATTAAAGCGCGTTATTTAGAAACCATCACACAAATTTCAGGGCAAGAGCTTACGCTGGAAACCCGTTGTACACACCAATAATAGTATTCTATGAATACTATTATTTACCTATGAGATTGTAATTTTTTAATTTTAACAGCTTTAGTAAATACTACTTTGGCTTAAACTGGAGTCACAAATGACTGTTTTTACGACCCCCGATCTGTACGATGAATATGGCGAAGCGTTGCAAGTTATGGAGCATGGCTTGGCACACTTTGGTAAGTCACTCTATATGAAAGGCAAAGCCGTGATTATTCGCTGCCCAGAAGATAACAGCCTAGTTGGCGAGTTTTTAAGGCAACCAGGCGATAATCAGATTTTAATTGTTGATGCTCAAGGCTCTAAAGCATTCGCTTTTCTTGGAGATAATCTGGCTATATCAGCCATTAAAAACCAATGGTCTGGCATTATTGTAAACGGCTGTGTTCGCGATGTAGAAATATTAAAAACATTGCCTTTTTGTGTCATGGCGCTAGGGCACGTGCCGCGTAAAACTGACAAGCAAGGTTTAGGCTGTGTGTTAAGCTCGCTGACTTTACTCGGTGCAGAGGTGTCAGAAGGTGATTGGGTGTATGCAGACGAGAATGGGGTGGTGATCAGTAAGTCTGAGATTTAAAATGGGCATGGCTGTTGTGAGCGAATAGTGGAATATCGCTCTAACATCCTTTTCGCCAAAAACGCTTTAGAGACTAAAGACAGCATTGTGCCAACAGCTATCATTTGAAAAGGGTCAAATCAACGATTCTGACCCCATTGATTTCACTTAACTTTGAATGCCACACTTTGCAAGTGCATTAAGATCTGTCAGTGCTTGTTCAGCATCTTTGGAAGCAACAAATACATGATCGTGATAATGTGCTGCAACAACATTTGCACTAATATTTGATTGCGTCAATTTAGTAGAAACAGCAGCAGTTAAACCTACAGCATCTAAACTAGAGTGTACATTTAAGGTAATACATTTAAAAACACCAGAATATGGAATCTTAAACTCGTCCGCTTTCTCTTTAGTCAAAATGACGCTCACCCCCTCTTTTTCTTGAAATGTACTTATCGGGTTTAGTAATGTGAGCTGTTCATAATCATAACTACTAAGGGTACCAAAGATATATTCACATTCAGCTAAGACAGGTGTCATAGTCGCAATTAATTTGGCTAAGTTTTTTTCACCACACATGTTTTTTCCTTGTTTGTTGATTGTGTTAGTTAGATATTTTCAAACTAACCACGCCTACAAATATCAAGCAAAAGCAAAGCAATTGTTGGACTGAAAGTGGTTGTTCGAAAAAGTAATAATTTATAATCGAAATAGATGATGCACCTACAGCAAGCCAAACTAAGTAAGCATGGCTAATAGGGATATTTTTTAATGCAATTGAAAATAACACCAAGCTAAGTGTCATTGAAAAAATAGCAAATACTAGAAAAGGGGCTTTTGTAAAGGATTCGGACTTTTGCATACCAACTAACCAGCCAGCTTCCAAAATTCCTGCAATAATCAAGATAAACCAAGACATATTGAAACTCTATTATATTAGGGGTCGTCCCCTGAAAAAGATAGAGCGGTGAGGTCGTCCTCACTTCAATACTGATTTAATTCAGGCCGAAGCTAGCAAATATACTTGGAAAAGTAAATTACTTATCATTCGATCTAATTTAGTATTATTAACTTCTGCTATTCGCTCATTTGAGGCATTCGCCTAAACACGTTTTGATGCAAAAATGAGTTATGCAGATGGTTAACTCATAGTATATTCCTGATTTTAGGCCTTATTACCCTCTGCAATTTGTGAAAACAAATTTAACCAAGACTTGTTCAGCTCAAGTCTTTGATGACTGCTACTCACAGATCAAATTTTCGATAGAAAATGTAAGTGTGGTGTCTGAGTCAGTTAAGAAGTCGGCAAAGTTACATTGGTCAAAACGTTTGTGTTGTAATGCCGATATAAAGGCTTGATGGGCTTTGATATTGCTGTGTTGAAAAATTGAATGTTCTATTCTTTGCGGTTGCCTTTTACTTTCTGATAACTCTTTGATCATAACCATGGCGTAAGCGCCAAGCGTGACATGCCCACCAACAGAAACGGCTAACCTGCCTTTGGGAATATCGTCATCCCAGTTTATGCCGCCAATTCTCATTGTAGGTAAGAGGTTGTAACTGGCTACCGCAGAAGTTGCGCCACAGGCCATGGCATCATTAGCAGCCCAGATAATATCGACTTTTTGATGTTTCAAAATGCCTTTTACTTTTTCGTAAGCATGTTGTTTTGACCAGTTTGCAACTGTACTGTCAATTAATTGCACTTCAGGGTGTGAATTCAAGAAATTATTGAGTCCTTCTGCTCGGGCAACAGAAGCTGGTGAGGTTGTATCTCCATGAAGCGCAAGCACATTGACTTTGCCATGTGTGGTTTTGTTAGTTACTAATAGGCCATGAAGTTGTTCGGCTAAAGAAAAGCCTGCATCAAAGTTATTAGGGATCAAGCTGCCCGCATAATATTGCTTCTGCTCAGTTGAGAGGGAGCTAAGCTCTTCATCTGAGAGGTCATTAAGTAACATAAATACTGGAATTTTATGTTTGGTTATTTCTTCAACCAATTTGACCGCAACCCCTTTTTCATTTACCAAAATTGCATAATCTGGTTTTTGAGCCACTACTTCCGTAGCAAATGATTTCATAAGAATGTGATTACGGTTGGCATAAATGGTGATGAGATTGATGTCTAAATCGTCAGCGGCTTCTTGCATGAAGTAATTAACATTCGACCAAAAATGTCCGGTTGTATTATTTGATGGGTGACCTGGGTTCAAAAACATAACATTTAGTTGGCTTGCCTTTACAAAAAAATTAGGCAAAAAACAAAATAGAATGAAAAAAACGAAAACCCTTATCATGACTACTCACAAGATGTAACTTTCCCGCCATATTACTAATCATAGTCAGTTAAGCAAATTTTACTGTTGATTTTTTCACATGAGCAAAAGCATTAGGTGCATCCATTCTTTTTTAACCGTTACATTTTGTCACAACCAACTTATCTCAAAAAACTTTCACTGCAGGCTTAAATGTTATTATGTAACATTACTTATTATAAAAACGAGCGAAGAATGAAAATTAAAAATCTTGTTTTGGCCATGGCTGCTGTCGTTGCGCCTTTGGCTTCTGCGTTTCAAACGCAAGATACCCGTATCTTACGATTCCCTGATATTCATAAAGAGCATGTTACATTTGTTTATGCGGGTGACATTTACGTTGCTAACACTAAGACTGGAAAAAGCCAGCGTTTGACACATCATGAGGGGTTCGAAACTTTTCCTAAGTTTTCTCCAGACGGAAGTCAAATTGCATTCTCAGCACAGTACAACGGCAGTCGACAAGTTTATGTCATAAACCGCGATGGCTCAGGTTTGAAACAATTAACTTATTACAATGACGTTGGTCCTATGCCACCTCGTGGCGGCTATGATTATCGTGTTATGGACTGGACGCCAGACGGAAAAAATATCGTATTTAGAGCAAACAGAACGCCTTGGGGCAAGCGAATGGGTCGTCCATACATGGTGCCAGCAGAAGGCGGTTTAGAACAACCTATGGCAATTCCTGAAACGGGTGGGGGTATGCTTTCTCCAGATGGCAGCAAGTATGTTTATACCCCAATAGACAGGGAGTTCAGAACGTGGAAGCGCTCTCGTGGTGGTCGTGCTCAAGATGTGTGGGTGTATGATTTAGAAAATAACACTTCAAAACAGTTAACGTCTCATCGCGCTACAGATCAACAGCCTACCTGGGTAAATGACAGTATTTATTTTGTGTCAGACAGAGACTATACCCTAAATTTATATAAATATCGTGAAGGTAAATCACCGGTTCGAATGACAACACATGATGACTTTGATGTGTTGTGGCCTTCAGCGGGTCCTGATGCGATTGTTTATGAAAATGGTGGGTATCTATACCGTTTCGATGAAGCGACTAAGTCCTCTGAAAAACTGACAATAAATGTGGAGGGGATCAGAGAACATACTTTGCCTTACAGCAAAAATGTGAGTGACTTTATTGACTCAATGGACATCTCTCATGATGGTAATCGAGCTGTGTTTACAGCCCGTGGTGAAATTTTCACAGTACCTGTAAAACAAGGCCCGACTCGTAACTTGAGCTACACGCCAGAAGGCCGTGAAATAGAAGCAAGTTGGTCGCCAAATGGTCGATATATCGCTTATATGAGCGATGAGACAGGTGAGTACGAAATTTATATTAAAGATCGCGCTAACAATAATGAAGTTAAGCAGTTAACAAGTAATGGCACGATTTGGCGTTTTACGCCTAAGTGGTCACCTGATAACAGTAAACTACTTTTTGCAGATAAAAACCACACGCTTTGGCTACTCGATATTGCATCTGGCAAACAAACTAAAATTGATGTTGCTCAGTTTGATGAAAATGGCTTAACTCAATATGTTTGGTCGCCAAACTCAAACGATATCGTGTATGTAAAAAATAACGAAAACCGCTACTCATCGCTATTTCACTTCAATATTGGGTCAAAGAAGGTGACACGCCTAACAGATGAGATGACATCTGAAAGTAACCCGACTTTTTCTCCTGACGGTGAGTATCTGTATTTCAGCTCTGAACGTGATTACAACCTAACATTCAGTTCTTATGAGTTTGATTACATGTTTAATCGTGCTACGCGAGTTTATGCTGTTGCTGTGAATAATCAAATCACGCCCATTAATGCACTCAGCTCTGATGAAGCAGGTATTGTCACTGAAGAGACTGAAGACAAATCTAAACAAGAAAACAGCAATACGCTTGAGCCTCAAGGTTTTATTAAGCGTGTCGTCGCTACAAATGCGCCAGCAGGTAATTATCGCGGCTTAACGGGTGTAGAAGGTGGGGTATTAACGCTATCTGGCGGTGCACTTAAGCTAATTTCGAACAAGCCTGATGGCAAGATGGCTACAGTCGCGTCTGGCGTTAGTCAGTATAAAGTGTCTACGAATGGTAAACACATCATTGCTCGCTCGGGTAAAAACATCAGTGTTATAAAACCTAAAGCAAAACAAGATCTAAAAGCGAATCAGCTTGATCTCTCGAAGATGAATCTAAAGATTGATCCTAAAGTTGAGTGGCAGCAAATGTATGTTGAGGGTTGGCGCACATTGCGTGATTGGTTCTATGATGAAAATCATCATGGCCAAGATTGGGATGCGATTTTAAAACGGTATCAACCAATGGCAGATGCAGTAGCACACAGAACTGATTTAGATTATGTGCTTAGTGAAATCGCGGGTGAAATTAATGCGGGTCATATTTATGTTCAATCGGGCGATGAGCCTACCGCTGAACGTAAAAAACACGGTCTATTAGGTGCTGAAGTAGTAAGTCATCCGTCTGGCTTTGTGAAGATAAACAAGATTTATCAAGGCGAAGATTGGCATGAAGATTTCCGCTCGCCACTGGGTCAAACTGGCATTAATGCCTCAGTAGGTAACTTCATTCTATCGGTGAATGGCCAAGCAGTAGATCAGGTGAGTAACTTCTTTGAGTTGCTTGAAAATACTCAGGGCGAGCCTGTAGAGCTAATGCTGTCTGATTCGCCTAGTTTTGATGCAGCTTGGAAGGTGACAGTTAAACCCGTAGCCAGTGAGCAAGGTCTGCGTTACTTAGAGTGGGTGAACAGCCGAGCTGAATACGTCAGCAAGTTGTCAAATGGCAAGATTGGCTATGTGCATTTACCAAATACTCACTACGAAGGTAATCGTTCTTTATTCAAGAACTTTATGCCACAAACGACAAAAGAGGCCATGATCATAGACGATCGTTACAACGGTGGTGGTTTTATTCCTGAACATCTAATTACTTGGTTATCTCGCAAGCCATTAAATTATTGGAAACGTCGTGGTGTTGAGCCAACTAAAACGCCAGCGTTTGCTCATGATGGCCCTAAAGCTATGCTAATTAACGGTTATTCGAGTTCTGGTGGTGATGCATTACCTTACTATTTCCGTCAAGCTGGTCTTGGTAAGTTAATTGGCACACGAACTTGGGGTGGCTTGATTGGTATTTCTGGCAACCCATACCTTGTTGATGGCGGGCAAGTAATAGCTGCGACTTTCCGTATTCTTGATAATGATGGCAACTGGATCATAGAGAATGAAGGTGTAACACCAGATATTGAAGTGGTTGATCGTCCAGAGCTTATTCATGCAGGAAAAGACCCATCGGTCGAGCGCGCAGTTAAAGAGCTTCTTGAAGAATTAGAAGCTAACCCTAAAAAGCCGCTTGTTGTGCCACCTGCGCCGAGTAACTTTAGAGACTAAAAATCATTATGCTTGTAAGGGGCGAGTAGCCCCTTTTTAATCTTAAAACTAAGCGAATAAAGTTACCATACAGCAAACTAGCTGACAGGGTTTGTGCGTTTACAGGTAATTGCAAATGAACGACTGCTAAGTGATGTGAAGTCGCAACAAAGCTTGTTAAATAAATTTATTGCTTAAAAAAACTATGCGGTTTATTCGTCACAGAGCCATTTATACATAATGAGACTATCAACATAACCTAACTTCGGGTGATGATAGGCTTTTGGAATTGTGCCGATAATTTCATATCCAAGCTTTTGCCAAAGCGATACAGCAACGGTATTACTCGAGACCACAGAATTAAACTGCATGGCCTTAAAACCAAGCTCTAGGGCGATAAGCTGAGAGTGCTCACAAAGTTGTCTGGCAATACCTTTTCCTGCTGCTAAAGGCGAGACCATATAGCCGCAGTTACAAATGTGTGAGCTTGGTCCCATGGCATTGGCTTTTAAGTAATAACTGGCCAGCACTTGTCCATTTTCTTCGTAAACGAAAGATTTTAACGGCGCTTCACACCATAGAGCATATGCGCTCGACTCGTTCATGTCTGGATCAAATGCATAAGTCTCTTGTGCTTGAATAATATTCCGAAAAGTCGGCCAAAAGTTAATAAAATCGTCATGCCTCATTGCTCTGATCATGTTTTGTCCTTGTATTGCTGTTTAGTCCTGCGATTAAGCTAAGTTTATTCTCTTTGATTGATTCTGGAAATTAGTAAATGATTTGAAATGAGCTTTATTTCTTTAAAAATGAGTAAGTGTCTTTAGTTCCATTTCATCGTCGAAGAACTTGCAAAGGACTTGTCATCACGCTGCATTCTTTTTTTAAACTGCGGCAGAGGTCATCGCTCTGAATCATACATCTCGATATGGTTGTGTATATGAAAGGGGCGTACGATACAGATATTACCAATATTCAAATTACATCAGAGCAAAGCTTACAAACACACCTTGTTCTACAACATATAGTGACGATGCTCAATGATACGTTTGATTTTGCGATTCACGCATAGTTCGAACCATTTAAACAAGTGTTAAAAGCGATAGATGCGCAAAATGCTGTGTTTAAAACGTCAATCACCTCAGAAATTTTCAATTCAGATAAGCAATTTATGTAACCATTTTGTGTCGAAGCCACTACCATCAGCTTTGTAACTAAAATTTAACAAGATGGTTTATTTCAATTTTATTAAATTAAGCAACTGAATTTAATGAATAAACTAGTTGATTGTAAAGTTATAGGTACGAATTTAAATATAAAAAAGATTAATTTTATGTAAATAAAATGTGATCTTTAAGATTGCTTGCGCTATGGTTTGTGTGATTTTTAATCAAACAACAAAGTAAAAGGAATCATTATGCGTAAATTATCGACTCTAGCATTTGCTATCGGTGCAATTGTATCTGGTCAGGCTTTAGCTCAAGCAGAACTAAAACAGGTTTCTGCGAGTAAGGCTATTCCAAATCAATATATTGTGGTATTCAAAACACCTTCAGTTTTGAATATTCAAAGCGCTGATGCAGTAGCAAGTTATGCAGAGCAAGCTAGTCAAACTCTCGTTAATAAATATAACGTAGATGTATCACGTAAGTTTGCTGGCTCTTTAAACGGTGTGGTTGTGAATGCATCTGCACTTCAAATTCAAGATTTACTTAACAACCCTGATGTTGACTATATTGAGCAAGATCAGATTGTAAGTGTATCACCTATGGCAGCTACAAATGCTGATCAAAGCAATGCAATTTGGGGTCTAGACCGTATTGACCAACGTGATCGTCCGCTAAATTCTAACTACCACTATGACTATGATGGTGCAGGCGTAACGGCCTACGTTATCGATACTGGTGTACTTATTTCGCACAACGAGTTTGGTGGCCGAGCTTCACATGGTTACGATTTCGTAGATAACGATGCAGATGCAACAGACTGTAATGGTCATGGTACACACGTTGCTGGCACAATTGGTGGTAGCCAATATGGTGTCGCAAAAAACGTTAATATTGTAGGTATTAAAGTACTAGGTTGTTCTGGCTCAGGTACTAACTCTGGTGTTATTGCAGGCGTCGATTGGGTTAAGAACAATGCATCTGGCCCTTCTGTTGCAAACATGAGTTTGGGTGGTGGAAGATCACAAGCACTTGATGACGCCGTTAACGCAGCGGTTGCTTCTGGTGTCACGTTTGTTGTTGCTGCGGGTAATGACAACTCAAATGCGTGTAACTACTCACCAGCACGTGCGGCAGATGCAATCACGGTAGGCTCTACAACGAGCAGTGATAGCCGTTCAAGCTTCTCTAATTATGGTAGCTGTTTAGATATTTACGCACCGGGTTCAAGCATCAAGTCAGCTTGGTATAACTCTAATACATCTACGAATACGATCAGTGGTACATCAATGGCTGCTCCTCATGTTGCAGGTGTTGCTGCGCTTTATCTAGATGAAGACAGCTCGCGCTCTCCAGCTCAAATTGATTCACTTTTAAGTAACCGCAGTTCTAAAAACAAAATTAATGATGCGAAATCGGGTTCACCAAATGAACTTTTATATAGCCTAGTTGGTGATGGTGGTCCAGTTGACCCAGTTGACCCGGATCCAGCACTTGAAGATGGTGTTGCTGTGAACATCTCTGGTGCTAGAGGCTCTGAAAGTTTCTTCACATTTGAAGTACCTGCTGGTACTTCAAATGTGGCTTTCAGTATGACTGGTGGTTCTGGTGATGCTGATATCTATGTTCAACAAGGTACTAAACCAACACAATCTTCATATAGCTGTCGCCCATACAAAAATGGCAATGAAGAAACCTGTACTTTCAATAACCCAACTGCTGGCACTTGGCATGTAATGGTTCGAGGCTACAGTGCTTATTCAGGTGTGTCACTGAAAGCCCAAACATCATCAGGTGGCGGTTGCGGTGCGAATTGCCTAGATAATGGTGTACCAGTAACGAGCCTTTCTGGAACACGTAATTCTGAGGTTGTTTACACTATTGATGTACCAGCGGGTGTAACACTAAATGTAAATACATCAGGCGGCTCTGGTGATGCAGACCTTTATGTTCGTAAAGGAGCTGCACCAACAACAGGTACGTATGATTGTCGTCCTTACCGAAGTGGTAACAATGAGAGCTGCAGCTTGAGTTCTGGCACTGGCGGTACTTACTACATCATGCTTCGTGGCTATAGCGCTTATAATGGTTTGACGCTACAAGCTAGCTACTAAGTCTGAACGTTTTAAATCCAATTAATTAAGTCGTTAAGTAAAAGCGCATTAAGCAATCTGTTTTCTGCGCTTTTTTTATAATCTTTCAGATTATAAATCTGCGTAATACCAATCCTCAATCAATTTGAGGGACTAAATTGATACTAGCTTTATTAAAAACTTCTCATTCAGAACAGTTAAACAGCAGCACTTTCGTCTTGCTATCGACGAGTTGCCCTTGCCTCAAAATAGGTTGTTTAATTAATAAAAACATTATAAACCTCAAATTATTTCTCTGTTTTAGTTAAAGCGTTAACAATGTGTCTTGCTTCGGCTTCATATTTCTACCTTAATTCCATATTAGACTTGTTCTGATAGGGCAATATCGCCTGAATTTTAGTGGATCAGAGCGAGTTTATCTTTGAGGTATGAATCTCGCTCATATCAAAGGCTTTTAATGCGCTGCATGACAAAGGTTTTCTCCGCATACTGGGTTATGTAGGTGGCGAATGGCAAATTGGTGGAAGTCTTTGATTGAACTCATCGAGCAGCATGAGTTGAGCATTTATTTGGCGTTATTGGCAGACTTACATAGAATAACTATGCGACGCATCCTCTGTGGGGCAGCCCCTGTCAGGCCTAAATATCTAACTCAATGCTTTAAAAATTAACAGTAAAGGTCAACACGGCCTAATATTTTTTAAAATTTAAATACAGATTGGAAAACAGCGTGCGTGTAAAAGATCCCTGGGATAACCAATTAACTAAACCACTTCTGACTCTATTTTTATGTATTTCTGTTTGTGGTCTTATCTTAAACAGCTTTTATCAAATTCAACAAATGCGGTCTTTTAGTGAAGACGTTCGTGAGCAAGTTAAAATCCAGACTTTAAATGCCGCGGCAGAAGTAGGTGGTAAACTAGAAAAAATCATGAAAAGTGTTGATAGGTTTGCCCGTGAAGTAACGGCAACACCTGACAAAACATTTGTGTTAAACCTGTTAGAAGATGAATTTGCAGTCAATGAAGACATCTACTCTTTAAATGTGACCTTTCACCCCTATCAGTATCAGCCTAATATTCGCTATTTTAGCCCTTATTATGAAAGGTTCACTAGTGTAGAGCGAAAATATAACTTGGTTGATTATGACAAGCCTTATAAAGAATTTAGCTGGTATCACAGGCCGTTAAAAGAAGGGCCTATATGGACAGAACCTTATTATGAGCCACAAAATAATGTGTTGATGACCACTTATTCTGTGCCTTTTTATCAATATAAAAATGCCAAACGAGAAGGAAAAATGTCTTTGGGAGTGGTGCCCTCTGATATATCGTTGGATCATTTAACGGCTTCACTTAAAAA
>CAYZOE010000041.1:21190-36439 GCA_964479805.1 uncultured Pseudoalteromonas sp.
ACAAATTGGACATTGATCACTCGTATGTCTTCTGACATGTTTTATATGGACAGAGACGAACGACGCCAGAATAATATACATATAATTGCTTGGGGCGCAGCTTCATTTATTTTCTTGATTTTGCTGTTAACTAAGCAAAGAAAACTCACTTGGACACAAAACAACGTACTATTGTCAGTGACACTGATTCTCAGTACATCGCTTGTGCTTGAGTTTGCCAGGAGTTTTAAAACTCTTGAACGTGCTGACAATGTAGTGATCACAACACAAGCACAAAGAGAAGCTTTTTCAACTAGCTACAGTGACCGGATGGAAACAATGCATGTTGCGCAACCCGAGTATGTGGCAACGGGGTTGTATATTGAGTCACTTGAATTTGTAAATGCCAACAATGTGCATTTGACAGGCCATGCTTGGCAAAAACTTACCGCCTCTCAAAAAGCTTTTATTGAGCCAAAGTTGGCTTTTAATCATACCGTTAGCAGCAAAGTTGAAGAGGCTTACCGACAAGATTTAAAAGATGGAGGTTTGTTAGTTGGCTGGCGTTTTTCAATAGAAACAAGACAGCAGTTTGATTACAGTAAATACCCGTTTGATCATAAGAGCATAGAGCTCAGTTTTAATGAAGCTGACATGGGCGGCAACGTTATCTTAGTGCCGGATCTTGAGTCATATGAAAAGCTGTCAAAGATGGATAACCCAGCAGTATCTCCAGATATAGTGCTTGATGAATGGTTATTAAAGAGTAGCTATTTCAAGTATCGGTTTGAAAGTTACAACACGAACTTTGGTCTTGATACATTCTTTAACCAAAATGTCGCGCCTGAGCTTAATTATAACATTAACATTGAGCGTGAATTTATAGGACCATTTGTGACGACACTTTTACCTGTGATGGTCATGGTGTGCCTGTTATATGCGTGTGTTGTGAGTATGAAGTACACGCCTTATGGTGATTTGCGTAACAATATAACCGCAGTTGTATTTACGATTTTACTTGCCCATTACAGTATTCGAGAGCATTTACAAATTGATGAGGTCGTTTATTTTGAGATTTTTTACTTCTTACTTTATTTAGTATCGTCAATATTTATGTTGATAGCGCATCAATATTACAAAGCAAAAGAAGAAACTGGAGATGGAAGAATATACAAACGTCTAGCCAATATTTGGTTCTGGCCGGTGATGACAATCTCGATTTTTATTATCACTATACTGACCTATTACTAAATGCTTAAAAGTGAAAAAAGGCGGCCATGCATCCTCATGGTCGCCTTTGCTAGCAGTTGTTAATAAAGGGAAATTAGTTAGCTGTAGCCGTTAAACTGACGCCATTGTAAGCGCTATAACCTCTTAGCATAACGTGGTATCTACCTGCACCAGAACTCACAGTACAAGTCTCTTCATTACCCCAGCGATAAGGTCGGCAATCATAAGTTGTTCGAGTTGGTTCGTTACCTTTGCGAACATATAAGTCAACGTCACCTGTACCGCCCGTTATCACAATGGTTGCACCTGACATGCCTGCGGGCACATCAAAGTAGAAGAATTGCTCATCGTATCTAGCGCCATTAAGACCAGTTTTAGCTATGCTATCTTTAAGTAGTTTAGGGTCTGTACCATCGTCGACAGCGAGTGTATAAGTTTTGCTTGCTGTTGCGCCAGTTTCATCAGTGATGGTGAGCGTAGCCGAGTATTGACCAGTTGAAGCGTAAGTGTGGCTGACACTAGAACCAAAATCGTTGGCAGACCCATCACCGTACTGCCACTCGTATTGGGTAATAGCACCATTTGGTGAAGTCGAGCGGCTGCCATCAAAACTACAGCTTAGTAGGTTACAACTAATATCGAAGTCTGCGATAGGTTGCGGATCAATTGTACCATTATCGCCAGAAGGTACTTGGCCATTGAAATGACTCGAAACTTGAGGCCAAATTAAACTGATTTTTGCGCCTTTGTTGGTACATCCACCTAAATGGTGAAGTGCAATAACATTGTTCGTCGCTGCTGCAAGTACTGGTGAACCTGATGAGCCACCAATTGTATCGCAGTAGTAGCCTAAGTCAGTACCTGTGCCACGGCCATTCGCGTTTGCATTGTTTACAGAGCAAAGACCGTTAGCATCTCTGTCAGATTCAATCGACAGCTCTTTTGGGTTACCAGAGCCATGCTGAGGAATGTAAATGCGCTCACCTTGTGTTGCATCACGTACATCTAGACCAAAGTAACCAAATGGTGCAGCTTTTGCGAAATCATTAATGGTAAATAACGTATAGTCGAGGGTGTAATCGGTTTTTAATAGATCTTTACCAGTCACTTTTACAACACTTTCTAACGTATTTCCGTCACAACTAGTGTGCTGGTAATTAAACCAGACTTCGGTATTTGCAAGTTCAGATGCAGACTCCACACAATGGTTATTGGTGAACATGCGGTTATCACTGCCAACTCGCCAGCCAGTACATAAACCACTGCCGTTCATGAGTAACCGGGCAACTGGTCGAGAGCGTTCAAACTCTGTTGGGTTTGAATTAGCCCAGCATTGTACATCTCTTCGCTCCATCGCACCGCAAGTAGATGCAATGCCAACATCGGTTTCAATAGACTGAGCAAAGTCATTTTCTGTGCCGTGATAGTAACTATCGATTTCAGCATCAGCCAGTGCGATTTGGCTTTGCGCTTGTAATGTATGATTGATTTGGCCAGGCGTGTATTCAACAATAACTTTGTCTGCTGATACTGACATAGCATAAAACGATGAAATCCCATCATCTCCTTGCGCTTTTGTTGCTGTGCTCATGTTGAACTCAGTATACTCGTAGCGCTCGCTACCATCTTCAGAGCGCACGACAAGTTTACCGCCATTCTGTAAGTTGATATTTTTAAAATGCAATTTGATGTAACTGGCATTTGGGTGTGAAACCGTCTGCGAAATGACAGTTTGATTTATGGCATTTGCGGTTGCGAACTGACTATTAAGCGATAGGTTAAGCTGTGCAGCTTTACCTATTGAGGTTTTTTGCGCCTGAGATGTGTATTTCATCATCTGTGCTTCTGTCAGTGGTATTTGAGCTGCTACAGACAGTGAAACCGCACTTAATAGCGGTAAGAAGTGGCGTACTTTCATTATCATATCCTTACAATTAATTATTTTGGTCTTGGGAACCGAGAACAAAAGTAGCGCATATCTATTGCTATGTAAAATGTTTGTTAATTTAATTTTAACTTTAATTTTACATTAAGTTCTTTTACGCAATCGCTTCAATAGCAATGTGGTTGCAAAGAAAACTCCCCAAAGTTTGATTGATAACACAAATATCAATCAAACTTTGGGGAGTTAAATAGAGTGCTAACCCGTCAAATTTGGGTCAATGCTTGGAGGGTAACTTATTTTATTAGCGCCCAAGGGCCGCCATCAGCTTTAGGTTGGTCACCTTGTGTCCACCATTTCGCTGTGTAAATAGCCTCATTAAAACTAACCTTGTCACCTTTTAGGTAAACTTTTGTGGCATCCCATGCCGCAACACCATCCACCGGTGGTGTGTCTTTAGGTGGGTCAAGCTTTTCAACCACAGTTACATTTGGCCAATTAACATGTGACTGATAAAAATTCGTGACACATTTTTCATAATCGCCAGGCACAAGTGCTGAATAAGCAGTTTGATAGCCTACTAATTTACACTCGAATGACTGGCCACCGGGGCGATCTGAATGATAAGTCCAATCAGCTTCCCAGTTTGTGTAGAGTACATCGGCAGAGCCATTTAGATTTAAGCTACCAAAAGGCGTTTGCTGCCAACAGGTATTTTCTTCGTCAGCTTCAATTGGAATGTTGTAATAGTTCGATAAGCCTTCCCAATAACGAATTCGATTTACCGGCTGACCTTTAGTTCGGTTTTGTTCGCCACACTCAATCCCTCCATTGATAACATTAATGGTAGTACCAAACCCATATCCAATACCTGCAGCCAGTTCTTTTTGAGAAGGCAACCAAGTTCTATCAATGACATGTAACATAGCAGGCTTTGGCGCTTGAGGCGTTAAGAAAAACCAAATAGCTGAAGCTAAGTTGAGCCAAGAATCTGCAACTAAACCTGGATTGTTGAGCAGTACTGTCGCATCACCATTGAACATCACTTCAGAGAAAGCACCGTAATTGAAGTGATAAGAAAGCTGTTTAGCTCCGCGACCAAAATAACCTTGACCATCTGCACATGGCCAGCGGCGGTTTTGCCAGTCGTTTTGACCGCACCCTGTGGTGTAACCAGGTTGACCTTCAGACCACCCCATTTCACGTACATGCACGAGTGCTTGTTGCCATTCTTCTAATTGCAGTGGGTTGTCTGAGATATTGTCTTTGGCAATATGTCCGCCCGTTTCTTGTGAAAAATGTGCAAATGCTGTGATGATAGACTTCTTACAAATGGCGTCAGAATCACGGCCATCGGTATATTCACCACAAAATGCAGGGAATTTACCTATAGCACGTAAAAAGCGTGTATAAGTATATTCAGGAGCAGCCATACCTGTTAAAAAATCCCATTCTTGCTGGCCAAATACGCGTTCAACCCGCTTAACATTATCCGGGTTATTGGCATTGTTTGGTGTGATCGCTTCAACAATACTGTTGTCACGTGTTTCGAGTGCTTTTGCCCAAATCTGATACATAGGATCTGAGGCTTTTGCATCACGTGATGTGTTTATTTCTGCACGAGATAATAAATATCCGTTTGGATTATTAGGATCATCGACAATGGTCAAAGCATTGGCTGAAGCAATTAAACCAACTTGCAACGCAAGTAGTTTGAGAGAATGGTTTTTCATTTGAGTTCCTTTGAGTCGCATGTTTTTAAAATGGGTTTTTAACCTATTTTTAACATTAGATGCGAAATGACATCGCTGTCAAGTCTGTGTGTTAACCAATGTGAAATTAGCACTCATTGATGGTGAAGATGTGGAGTCCTTGTCAATGAGTGCTGATATCTCACACACGCTCATTTACTCAGTTAATGTGTTTTGGTTGGATATCAACTTTTCAAATTTTCAAAACTCATGCTGCAAATACTGTGTCGTCAATTCA
Organism: uncultured Pseudoalteromonas sp.; assembly: GCA_964479805.1. Lineage (GTDB taxonomy): Bacteria > Pseudomonadota > Gammaproteobacteria > Enterobacterales > Alteromonadaceae > Pseudoalteromonas. The sequence goes on from CAYZOE010000041.1 coordinate 26,271, forward strand.
GAAATAGGCATCTGAGTGTGCGAAGCAATATGTGTTTATTGTTGTTTTATTTGCAATTAAGTGGTGAGGCTAAGGGTCTTAATACCTCTTTATAATTCGCTTGAGGAGGGACTTATTTTCTTTAGTTTTTTATTATTTCCTCAATGACGTTTGTCATCGATTTCTGCGAGGGCATCTCCTTTCACCTCAGAATATAATTTATTATTCACATTAATATTTTAGTATGGGTTAAACAACTCGCTTATTGAACATTGTTTATTTAAAAACCCTATCAATGACTTGGCCTGAAAAACCAAAAGAGTTTGCGACGTTTTTCGCACCTGAGCAACCCTATGGTGAGGTTAGCGTACCTAATGCTTTATCAGCATACATATCGTCTTTATCTAAAGTGCTGCCGCCATCATTGTCATAGTGTTGAGAGTCAATTTATCTCAGTAATACATACTTATCGAAATAGCTTATTGTTGTGTAAATTGAAATTGTTAAAGGGTTGAACATGAATGCTCAATATCTGTTGAGGGCTCTTAAAAATCAGAAAAAGTAGAAAGTAGTATAAACCCAGTATGTGGTCGTACCAGTTTATCTATGGTATAAAAAACATATATGCTTTATCTAATTTCCATTTTAGGTTTCTAATATGAATTTACAAACTGTCCTCTCTCAACTCGAAAAAGGTCTATCGGGATTAGTTCTTCCTAGCTCTTGGTGCCAAGGTCGTACTGCATTTGGTGGTGTATCTGGCGCTTTACTTTTTCAAGCAGTTAAACAAGCTGTAAAACCAACGCGTCGAATCTTATCTATTAGCACTAACTTTATCGGCCCACTGATAGCTGAGCAGCCATTCGATATTAAAGTTGAAGTATTACGTGAGGGTAAAAGTGCCTCTCAAATATTGGGTCGTATTGAACAAGGCGGAAACACATGTGTGCTCGCGCAATTCTGCTTTGGTGAATCACGTAAGTCTGAGTTGTTGGTTAGTAATGATGATACTCACCAACTTGCCTTGCCTAAGACTGAGCAGTGTATTCCGTATATTCCTAATATGACACCAGAGTTTTTTCAACATGTTGAAATTAGCTTGCAGCAAGGTGGTATGCCATATACAGGGGCAATGACATCGCATTTAGCCGGTTGGATGCGCTTTGCTGAACATCATGGAGTGCAAGACGAACTGCAATTATTGGCATTAAGCGATGCATGGCCTCCTACTATGTTGCAAATGTATCCTCGTCCAGCACCTGCAAGTACTATGAGTTGGTACATCGAATTTTTAAAACCGGTGCAATTAGAACAGAGCCAATGGTTTGGTTTTGAAGCGGTGACACATAATAGTGCTGATGGGTATGCGATTGAAGAAGCTAAAATTTGGCACCCTGATGGTGAATTATTAGCGTTGAGCCGCCAGACGGTTGCAGTATTTGCTTAACGTTAGAAAAATAGGGGCTTCTGTGAAGCCCCATCAATCATGATTGTTTATTTCTAAATGCAACGAGGCCTATCATTAGGACTAGTAGGTAGAATAAGCTACCACCAGAACCTTCATTCTTGCTCTCGCTTTTTTGTAAAGTATTTTGGGAAGACGATGAATTGTTATTGTCGCTTCCTGAGTTTGAATTACCAGATCCAGAGTCACCTGAGCTAGAGCCACCTGAGCCAGAGTCATCTGAGCCAGAGTCATCTGAGCTAGAGTCACCTGAGTCAGAATCACCTGAGTCAGAATCACCTGAGTCAGAATCACCTGAGCTTTCATCTTTTTCTTCTACTTTAAATATTAAAGTATGCTTACTGTAGGCCCCTTCAATGTCATAAGTAGTGATTGGCAATTTAAATTCGCCAGCCTCTGAGAAAGTGATGGTTAAAGTATTATTTGATAGTGTCATATTGTTTAAAACACCATTCAACTCAAAGACTATCGGTAAACCTTTGTCATCAACAAAGTTATCAGCAAATGTGATTGTTAATTCTTCATCTGTTTTTGCAGCAAACTCTAAATTGTTTATAGCTGTTGGCGCACTATTGTAAGTGAGTTGCACTGATAGCTCTGCGCTTTGCTCCAATGAATTGGTGACAGAGACTATGAGGCTTTGAGAGTTTGAAGGCTGACCATCAAATTCTAATTTACCTTGTTCAGATAATGAAACTCCCGGCACTGTTTGTGTTGTGACAAATTTAAGGTCCTGACGTTGTTGCTCGCTAAAGTAGGAGGTTAAATCCCAGCTAGCTGGATTGCCTTGGTTTAGAGTTAGCTCGACTGACTCAGAGGTTGGTGACAATTCATTGGTGATAACCATCGTACCTTTTGAGTAAAAGTGTAGGTAATGGTTTTTTTGTGCATATTTTCCCTCATAAAGGTTGAATTCACCAACACGTGAAAATATGTTTTCAGTTTCAGTATCAAGCAGGTAAGCATCTAAAGTGTCGTAGTTTCCAACATCAAAAAACCACAGAGATTGAGTGTTGCTCAACCGAGCTGGCTTCATTTTTGGCACTCGGGGTAATGCAATATCTTCTTTAACGAATCCACTCTCTTCAAGACGGTAGATTCCATGTTCACTTAAGTTACCAAGCCCCCAGTGTGCAGGTAAATAAAAACGCTCATTTACGTAAGTTATTTCACCATAATAATCAGTCAGGCCATTAGTAAATATGGGTAAGTCGATGCTTTTGTGAAGGCTTAGTTGAGCATTATCAAATAACAAGTGATGTAGTTTTTGCAAATCTCTGTCAAATGCATAGATATTAACGCCATCAACAATATAACTTGTATGTTTGTAAAGCCTTGTGCTCGATTCTAAATTTAAGTCAAAGACTTGTTTGAACGTTAATCCTTCTTCACTCGCTTCAAATAAGTAATAGTCACCAGCAGAGACAAACACCACTTGAGTGTCTGTTAATGCAAATACAGCCTGCCACTCTTCAAGTATAGAGCTGTTTTCAAGTACTAATTTACCTTTTTTGAAGTTTAAATTTGTCTCGTCTGCGTTCGTCGAAATTAATGTATAAGAGTCATTTTTAACATATAAAACTTGCTTCCCTAATTTATAAAAACCGTTATATGAAGAAGTATGATTATGAAGCTGATCAGTCAGTGGGATATCTTTAGTGAATGTTTGTCCGCGCTCAGGTGAAAGTGCAGATAAAGTAAAAAATCGACCATTGAAGTTTAAGCTACTGCTTTCCCCAATCACTAGATTTGGATAAAAATCAGATAGGCTGGTTTTTAGTCTGCCTTGCTCTTTTTGTCTCTCTATTGAGCTAAAAGAGCCATCATTGTTAATGGTATTGACTTTTAAGCTTGTACTTTTTGAATAAAGGCGAAGTGTTTCTTTATCAAGGTTTGGACTACCCGGCACACAGCCTGCGCATACTTCGGTCGCAGAGTAATTATTATCAGCAGTTAAAGTCAGCTCTAAAAGCTGTGCATAGTTATACGCGAACAAACGATTGTCAGTGCTGACGATATGATGCACTAATAAATCATTGGGTAAGAAAGTTGCGCGAGAAACTTCACGGTGGTTAGCCACCTGATTATCGGCTGTTAGTTTCAGCTCAATGACAGTGTCATAATTATGTATGAGCAGAGTATTGTTAACTGGGTCATATACACTTGCGATCTTTCCTGGGTACCTAAAATCAAAAGCTCCATTAAAGATTTCTTGATAGTTGTTATTTAAATCAAACACCATCAAAGTATCTTTAGATATGTGTAAAACTAAGCCTAAATCCGGGTAATGGTGCTGTTTACCATGGTCGAAATCTTCATCATTTATGGTGACACTGCTTCCTTTAGTGATAGAAAAATTTGCAGGGTCCCAATAATAAGGAGTGAATTTGGTGACTTCTCTTTCGCTATTTTCGTAAGCATAAAAAGCAGAACTGGTTAGCTGACCAGATGTACTCCAAGAATTAGGGTTAAACTCTGTGACTTGCTTTTCGACTAGCTTATATTCTTCAGTGATCTGCCAAACAATGATATTACCTGAGAAATCAACCGACAGAAGTGATTTACCATTTTCAGAGAGCGTATACTCCACGGTATTTCTAATATCTGAGGCAAAATGCAAATGAGGATATTCAGACTTTAAAATAAAGTTATCATCGGTTACTTCAAAAATATTCAGTCCATCTCGACCATATAGAACGAGTGTAGATGCATTTAATAAAGTTTTTGAAGAAGTAGCTTCGTATTGATTAATCTCATGTGAATTAATTTTTTTTAGTGTGAGATTATTCGTATTAATTGTTGCTAAGCAATCTGTACTGAGTAGAGAAACGCTTAAAGCGGTAATTGTAGAGAGGATTCTTTTCATTCTATGCTCCTTTAAGAGGAACGAATTCTATATGGCTTTTTAAGTTAATGCTCCGCTATTTCAATTTTTATGTATTTTTACATAGGTCAAAGTTGATCAAAAACCTATTGAACCACTCATCAATTTTAAATAAGTCTTTAATAATTAATAATATAGTAAGAAGGTTAAGCAGAATAAGCTTTCATCGAATTCTCTGCTATGGGTATTTCGATAAACATATTTTTAGTAAATAGTTTTGGCTAAAGAAAAAACTTCAATTCAAAGCGTTTCTCGAAACATAGCTTATACTTATTGAATTAAGATATTCTAAACTCTACAGGAGATAAGGATGGATTATCCATGGATAATTAAAGCGAACAGAATCTTTTCTGGCGTGTTAGTTGCGCAGTTTTTACTATCCCTCTTTATCGCTTTATTCACTCAAACATGGTTAGAAGCTATTGTGATAGGCCTTTTTGCACTGGCGTTACCTTTCTTTTTAATAAAGACGGCGCCGCACGCTTCTGTTACCCGTTATAGTGTTGGTGTTGCTGTGCAAGTGTTTGCGGCATTACATATTCAACAAACCATGGGCTTAACTGAGCTTCACTTCGAAATATTTGTTGTACTTGCATTCTTGAGTTTTTATAGAGACTGGAAAGTAATTTTAGCCAGCGTGGCATTTGTTGCGGTTCACCACATAGCGTTCTTTTTCATGCAAGTGCAAGGTGCAGGCGTCTTCATTTTCGAAGAAGGGCATTTATTTTTCTATATATTAATTATTCACGCTGTTTTCGCTTTAGTTGAAGCGGGCGTGTTAATGTTTGTTGCTAAGCACTCTCATGAAGAAGCTATTGCGGCTCATGAACTATCTAAAAATGTAAAATCAATTTTGGCTGATAATGGCAAATTTGATTTAGCCAGCTATAAATCCTGTGAATCAGAACAACTTGCAGATTTTAATAAATTAATTGGTTCATTTTCAGGGCTGATAACCCAAGCAAAGCAAGTTTCAGACTATATAAGTGGTATGTCAGAAGAAGTATCGAAACTCACTGATGAAGTGCAAGCAGCAAGTAACGACAATAGCAGTCAAATAAGCCATATTGCGACGGCCACTGAAGAGATGACAGTTGCTAGCGGAAACGTAGTTGAGCAAGTGAGTAGTGCCAATGAAAACGCCAATGATGCCTTTACCAGTACAGATAAAACTCGCGCCATTATTGACAGCTCAGGTCAGAACATTGATGAGCTGACACAAGAAATCGCCAGCACTTCAAATACCATTAGCGAATTAGCCAGTAAGTGTAATCAAATAGAAGAGGTAATGAATGCCATTAAATCTATTTCGGACCAAACTAATCTATTGGCATTAAATGCAGCAATTGAGTCAGCTAGAGCGGGTGAGCATGGTCGTGGCTTTGCCGTGGTGGCAGACGAAGTAAGAAAGTTAGCGATGAAAACGCGTGAAAATGCAGAGCAGATCAGCGAGATAACAGCTTCGCTCACCTCTGAGGCTTCTCTTTCAGTTGAGCAAATGGCGAAATGTTTAGAGCAAGCTCAATGCACGGTGACACAAGCTAATGAAGCATCAGGAATGATGAGTGGTGTGGTGCAAAGTATCCAAAGTATCGTGGATAACATGTCTTTAGTATCAAGCGCAGCCAATGAACAAACCAGTGTCTCAGATAGCATTTCTGAGTCGACACATTCGCTAGCGAGCAATTCTAAGCACCTACAAACGGCTTCAGCTGAGGTTGGTGAAAAGTTTCAACGAATGCAGTTGCAAATTAAAAGCCTAAATGAGGAAATGCAGAGATTTGAAGTTTGACCGAGCGACAATTATATTTTTATTCTGGGCTGTCAGTTTATTATTGGCAGTCCTTTATGTCTCAAGCAGTAAATTAAAACCGTTCGACCCAAACAATCAGCTTCATCAAGCGGCTTTAGAAACAAGGTTCGATAAGTTGCTTTTGACTCAGTTACAAACCGTCGAGGCCAATCTCGTCAACACGGTATTTCATTTTCGAACAGATAACTGTTTTTGCCAAACAGTTGCGCAGGGCCATATCGACTCAGTAGAAAAATTAGCAGAGCGTCAGACTTTTCGGAATATTCAAATTAATCTATCGGCGAATCCTAAATTGAAACGCTCTATCCCGTCTGTGCCTGCGGTGGCAGTCGTGGATGAAGAAGGGAGGTTGAGCTATTTGGGGCCCTATTCATCCGGTATTTTTTGTACACAAGGCAATGGTTTAGTGGAGCCATTTATTAAAAAAATGCAAGGTCAAAACCTTGGTGCAACAGTTATTTCACAAAGCCAAGGGTGTTATTGTGCTTTAGGTACTTAGGTAAAACATGTGTAACGAAAGAACCTCAGCGAGTGAAGCTCTTGTTATAAAAGTTATAACAACTTGATGTTATGCAAGCTCTGTCCAAGCCATGTTCCAATATAAACCAACACCGGATTCATATTGGTTTGAACCCGCTGAGTATTGCACACAATAACCATTCAAATCTAAGCTGAACCACAATGAAACCAATTTTTTGCAAGAAGTCACAACTTAAAACGCTTCATCACGCTTCTTGCAAGAGAGAGCTCAACTGGCTTAGTTGAAATTTAAGGCTTAGCCTTAAATTTCAAGCGATTATTATTATCTCGCGAGTCTAATATTTGCTGTTTATTAAACTGCTGAGTGTGTTTTGCTACGCGGTCATATAAAAGCACATTAACCGTGGCGGCTAGGTTCATACAGCCAGTGGTTGGCATATAAACGACCGCACAGGCTTTATCGACAACCTCTTGTGGCAAACTGCCATCTTCTGGGCCGAATATATACAGTGCTTGGTCTGGGTGCTGAAATAAAGGCAGTGGCGTTGCGCCTTCAACGAGTTCCACACACACGATAGGAATGTCTTGGCTAACGGCTTGAGTTAAATCATTGACTTGAGTAAGCGGTATTTTCTCACTGACATTTTTAGTATCGGTTTGATGCTTTGCCGCAATGGCATAACGTTTACCACTAAAAAACACCTCATTGGCCTCATAACAGCCAGCTGCACGCATAATACCGCCAACATTCGTCGGAGATTTAGGGTTAAATAGGCCGATGGCGCAGTAAGGTGAATGTTGCTCTTTCATAATGACACTAAATTGATAACTAAAACCAGCGCAGTATAAACCTTTCTGAAGATATTTTCTCTAACTTAAACTGAGCTCTGGTTAAGGTTAGTAATCCGCATAATGTGATTGAGTCATTAATCATGAATGTTCAATAGTACTAAATTACTTAAACCTACCCTGCTTTATGATTACTTGTTCTTGTTTTAGTATTTACTTAATTAGTGTTTTTTCATTACACTTTTTTTGCCAACAACGGCATTAAAAGGATATTTATTATGAAACTGAACAAAAAAAAGCTGAAAAACTTAACATCTGAAAAAGTACTTTCTAATGCTGCAACCCCAAATGTGGCAGGTGGTTACTTCAATTCTGATACACCTGATTGTATTCCAACAAATCGAGCGGATTGCAGAACCGGAGCTATCTCTTGCTGGAATGGTAAAGATTGCGCATTTACAAATCGCTACTTTATGTGTGATTAATATATGAAAGCTTTGAGGCTTAGGTAACTGAGCCTCTTTTGGTTTTAACTACTTAATTTTTTGGTTAGCATGGGGTTTTAAATTGCTCTGAGCGCCAAATGAAAAAAATCGCTGTTTTTGTCGATGTGCAAAACATCTATTACACAACACGAGATGCGTTTTCACGCCAACTCAATTATCGAAAAGTCTGGCAATTTTTATCTGAGCAAGGCGATATTTTCCTCGCAAATGCTTACGCCATAGCCCCAAACGACGACTCACAACATAAGTTTCAAAAAGCCCTCAAACACATAGGCTTTAATGTAAAGCTTAAACCTTATATTCAGCGCAAAGATGGCTCGGCCAAAGGTGATTGGGATGTCGGGATCACCATAGATGTACTAGAGCATGCGCAAGATGTAGACGTGATTTGTTTGCTTTCGGGCGACGGTGATTTTGATTTATTGATGCAAAAAGTGGCAGCTAAATATGGTATTGAAACATGGGCGATTGGAGTTGAGCAACTTACAGCGAATTCATTGATTAACAGCTCAAGCCGATTTATCGCAATAGAACAACCTTGGTTTTTGTAATTCATTAATTTATAAGTGAAAATTACTAAGGCGTATAGAGCTGCTTTGTCTTTATTAAAAAATAGTTTCTGATTATGGTGAATATTAAACCTAAGGACTGTTCATCTTTTATCAAGGCTAAAATTTGCTTTAATAAAGCTTTTCTTGATTGTTTCTTTATTGTTGACAATTGTTGCTGGGTAGTTAATATGTACCCGTTTTTTTTAATAAGGAATAAAGATGAAAAAACTAAAAATGACAACAATCGGTGCATTAATCATTCCTGCATTAAGCTTTGCTTCCCTATCTGCGGAGGCTTCAATTTGTCCAACAAAACCAGTTATACAAGATGGGTGTACATTCCCTGCTGATAACCCAGCCGAGAGAATTTTCCGAGCGGCAGCAAAACCATTTAGAAGCCTCTGGAAAGCTCAGTGCAACGCACATGATGTAAATTATCAAATTTTGGGTAAAACTAAGCAATCTAGTGATAGTAAGCTTTATGAAGATATGCGAAGAAGGTGTGATAGTAAATTTAATAAATATTTATTAGCACCTGCCAATCAAGTCTGTAGAGCTGCTGCTTATTCAGTATATGTTGCTTTAAAAAATACTGACTCTTCGAAGTATTACAAACCAAGACAAAGAGACAGACAGCGTCACACAAATGAGTATGTAAGAACAATAAGTAATGGATTTGGGCATTGTGACATGACGCCTGAATATGCAGGTTTTTATGATCCTTCACTGCTTTCTTACATTAACTCTCGTTTCCAAAGCTTAGCAGGAAGAAAGCCAACAGCTTATGAGAGGTTTGATTTGCTCAACCTGTACAGTGTTGATAGCTCTCTAAATACTTGGAAAAGTCGCGTTACTTCTGAAATTAATAACAATTTAAAATTTAATTCAGGCCCAGAAGTCAGAATTGTCAGTAGAAACAGCCCAGAGAAATACAAGCAAGATGCTAGTTCATCCCTAAGAGCGAGAAGCTACCAATGGGATCTAAATATTGGAAGTAGTAATAGTAGTATGTTTTCTAAGACTTATATGAATATGTATGATGCAACTCATAGAATTAGCGGTACTTTAAAAGTTACTGATAGTAATGGTAATAAAGATGTAAAAATTATTAAGACTACTTTCCGTTCGAAAGGCTTGTGTGCACCGAACGAAAATCTTCACTGTTTTTAAGAGATTTTCTTAATGATTTCTCGCAAGGGACTTTGCTTTGAAAGTCCCTTGTTTTTAGCATGATGAGATTTTAACTATTTTATCTTCAACTGTTCTTACTTATCACAGCAATTATTCTGAAGTTTCAAAAAGCCCTCAAACACATAGGCTTTAATGTAAAGCTTAAACCTTATATTCAGCGCAAAGATGGCTCGGACAAAGGTGATTGGGATGTCGGGATCACCATAGATTTACTAGAGCATGCGCAAGATGTAGACGTGATTTGCTTGCTTTCGGGTGACGGTGACTTTGATTTATTGATGCAAAAAGTTGCCGCTAAACACGGCATCGAAACATGGGCGATTGGGGTTGAGCAACTTACAGCGAATTCATTGATTAATAGCTCGAGTCAGTTTATTTCAATCGAAAGTAAGTGGTTACTATAGGTTTCTAATAATTAGGTCAGTTCTAGAGTAAAAATTCTTAACTTTAAATTAAAGCGTAAAAATTAAACTTCAATTGTTCATAAAAAAAGCATTGACATAATATGTCA
>CAYZOE010000042.1:0-13026 GCA_964479805.1 uncultured Pseudoalteromonas sp.
GTGTCGAGATATACTAATAAATTTAAATCTATTTTACTGATATTCACATTAATCTCTTTTGTTTCGCAATGTGGTTAAATCTTTGCTCTGGCGGGTATGGGTAAATATGCTTACTTATTTTATTGACGATATCGGCTTGTGCATTTTGCCAATACTCAACGGTTAATAATTCGGGATGCGTCTGCTCAAAGAATGTTTTCAATTTAGGGTTCGTCATCACAAAAGTTAATAACTGCTCAGGAAATACATCTTGTGGTGCAACTGAATATAAATCAGCCCCTGAGTATAAGTCATCTAAACTTGGCTTCGGTAAGGCTCTAAAATTCATTTCTGTTAGGTATTGCACTTCGTCGTAATCATAAAATATCACCCTGTGGTGTTTACTGACACCAAAGTTTTTCAGCAACATATCTCCAGGGAAGATATTAGCCTGCAACATCTCTTTGATGGCTAATCCATAATCGTCAATCACTTTAAAACTTTGTACGTCAGAAGCTTGCTCAATAAAAAGGTTGAGCGGATTCATTCGTCTCTCGATGTATAAATGTTTAATGACTAAATGATCATTCTCTATCTTGATACTGCCAGCAATGGTCGCTTGTAACTGCTTAAGTAATTCAGGACAGAATCTATTTAACGGCAAGACGACATCTGAGTACTCGATAGTGTCAGCCATTCGACCAACACGGTCGTGATTTTTAACCAGTTGATATCTAGCCAATACCGTGTCGCGACCAAAAGGTTTACTCTCAGAGAATTTATCTTTAATTATTTTAAAAACATAGGGAAAGTTCGGTAGCGTAAATACCATCATCACCATACCCGGTGTACCCGGGGCGATCACAAACTTGTCACTGCTATTGTCTAGATGATGTAAAAACTCACGATAGAACTCGGTTTTACCTTGTTTATGAAAGCCTATGGCATTGTAGAGCTCAGCGGGCGTCTTATTTGGCATTAACTGATTTAAAAAATGAACCATAGCTGATGGGGTATTAGTTGAAACTAAAAAGTACGCGCGTGCGAAGCCAAAAATGACCCGCATCTGCGAAGAGTTGGTAAGTAAAGCATCAATGCAAAGCTGTCCGAGCTTATTATGCAACACAGAAATAATAAAGGGTTGAATGCCACTCTGAGAAACAACTCGACCAATGATATACGCGCCTTTATTACGGTAAAATGGCGAAGGTAACATATCAAAACGCATTTGATGATGCTGGTGGTGCGTATCAGGAGCTTGTTGAATAAATGCCTTTACTAATAGTCTTATATCTAGCTCTAAATTGGCAAACTCACACTGAAAGTCAAACTCATTGATAATCTGTTTGATGGTGGGTTTTAATCCTTTAACTACTGGAAAGTAACTTCGATATTCAGTTTCAACAGCAACCGCTGGGGCATCTTTTAGGGTTGTTTCGACGAAGATAAAATCATTATTAAAGTACTGCCTGTCGAACAAACGGCAAAATACAGAATTGTAAAATGTTTCAGCCAGTTCTGCTTGAGGGTGAAAGGTCAATAAGTCAAGGTAGTGTTGCTTTACTTGGTACCAAAACGTTTCATCAAGCACATCACAATTTAGAAGCTCTTTTACGTCGTCGATAGTTTCGTTGACTCTAGCATCATAATGATGGATACGCGCTTTACTGATTTGCTGGATCTTGCCCCAATCTTGTGTGGCAAAAGCGTAGGGTGCTTGCCCTGTTATCTCTTGAAATAATTGATAGTGCTTAGCAAAGCCAGAGAGTATCAATTGGGCTAGACTGAAAGCGTGCATCATCATCCTCGATATTTAGGTAATTTGCCAACAAAATAGGGGGAAAGTTACCAAAAACGCATAATCTTGCTAACACTATATAATGAAAATGGGGTGTTTGGCTATCCCACAATGGTTCAGAGTTTATTTTGATTTGCTTAACTTGTCTGAGGCCTTATTGATAGCGGGCTAATTGTTTCTCTAATCTCGCTATTTGTTTTTCAATGTCTTTGACATCTTTTAAATATTGCTTATTGATAGACTTTAGCTGCTTTTTAACATCTCGAATAGTTTGTTGCTTTTTTCGCTCATCCATAACACGATTCAAGCGAGCTTGTTGCTCTCTAGAGTCTCTGTTTCTATCACGGCTCAAGATAGCTGATTTCTGACGCTTAGCACGGATATCACGCTTTAAATTTCGAACTATCTGTTGCTTCTCAAGATTATTGAGTGTTTTGAAATGCTGTTCAGAAGGTATTTTCGCTTCAGGATTGGAATGCGTTAGCGTGTGAATAGTACCATTTTTACCACAAGGGTGCTGACTGAAAATAGTGCCTCTATTTGTAACGCATTTATAGTAACTGACAGACACCTTTTCAGCGAACACGCTGATGGGCAATAATATAAGAATGATGGCATATGTTCTTAGCATAAACAGCTCCTTTTAGTTTTCTCCATGAACCCTTGTAGGATTTTAGAAATATAGTAAAGCTAAAAGGAGAAGCAAGTTAATTGCCACTATTACTGCGAGTGAACTTCTGTAACTCTTTGATACTATGGATAAGGAAAGGGATATCCAAATTTTGCTGTAATAAAAACCCCTCAGAGCCTGACATTTGCTTGTAACTGCCATCAGGGTTAACCAAAGTAATTCTGTCTTTTTTGAAGGTAATCAACACACCATTAGAGTAGTTTACACCTTCTTGTCGGAAGTCTTGATTTAGGTTCCTACCTAACATGGAAGCTTCAGCAAGTGCTGGGCAATTGAGTTGCTCTGATATCACAGAATATACGATATCGTTAAGTTGCTTAAAACTATCACTATTCTTTATTTTAACAGAGTCTGAAACATATGCTTTTGAAGTTGTGATCAGTTCTTTGCTGTTGTCTTCCGTTAGAGATAATACGATTACATTCTCAGTGGGGAGACCATCAAGTTCATCTACTAAGATGATGTTAACAGGGTGGTCACCATTGATATCTTTAAAGCCTGATTCCGCAAAGCCTGATAGACTCAATAGAGCATTTTTTTGTGCCCATACAGGCAAAGAGTCTCTTAACTTTTCAGAATTGTAATATGCAGGAAGTCCATAAATAAGGTTAAACAATGCATCTTGACGATTACTTGGCTGTAAAACATTGTCTAACACAGATAAATTAGAACGCTCAGCCACAAATTTATTAAGTTGTTCAGTGTCTTTAAAAACCACAATATTGACGATCTCATTTTCAGCCTCGCAACTAGGCAAGGAAGACTTAAGTTCGAAGTCACCCTTCGAACCTTCTAATTGAACATTTCTCGCTTGCTGATATTTTTCAATATCCAGTAAATCATGGCGCGCTAGTAGAGTTTTTGCCGTTGTGGGATAAGAGAGGGGTAATACATTGTCTTGTTTCGTAATATCGAAATAGTTGTTCGCATCGGCCCATATATGAACACTATGACTGAGAGCAAAACAAGTTACCATTACACTGGTGGAATAACGGGCAAATTTAAGGTTTTTAAGTCTATCTAGGTGTCGCCAGGCATGGTTACTGGCGATCAACTCAAGTCCTAAAATCACAATAATGATAGAACCAGCAATAACAGTAGTTATGGCAGGCGAACTAGTGAGTGTTGACCAAAGTAAGCTAATTATTTCTGGTAGTGACTGAACATTGATATGGTAGCCAAGGCTGTAATATACAAATGCATCTAGGCACAAAGTTGACACCCCAAGAGTTGCAATAGCCGCAGCCATGCCGCGAATATGTCTTGGATAAGGGAAAATCAAGCTCAATGGAAATATGGTCAAGACAAAGGCACAAAACGTAATAAAGCTGGTATGACTCACCCAAGTTATCAGCATATAAAACCAACCGAGAGGTGTACTTGGTTGGCTATCGGCAAATAAATAAATCGTACTTATCAACAGTACTAGGCCAATATTTGCGAAAGTAAACCAGTGACCCCAACTTAATAGTTGGCTGGCTTTCGAGGAAAACTGGTTGTCAGGGGTGAGAATCATTCAGTTATTTTACCGATTGCACGAGCGCTTTAGCGAAATTGTCGGCAACAGCCTGTCTTTTATTTTCTGGCACATGTTCTTTTAGAATATGCGTGATAGAATTTCCTAAACACATTAGACTTAAATCAACAGGTGCCTGTTGCTGAGTTAACACATCAATAAGCTGGTCGACAATTTGTTCTACTTGTTTGTTGGAATATTTAGATTGGATAGGCATCAGTTGGTTCAAAATCAATAAATAATAGTTTTTTATTTTAACACCAGAGGCGCGAAAAACAAAGATGAGCATAGATGTGAATAAACTGGTAGTCCACTATGTTGACAAACAGGATGAAGATACCCAAATCCATTTACGCAATGATGAGATGTCGATTAACGACAGAGTGAATGTATTTATTGAACAATTACATCATGCTTATACAAGTAAACCTGGTAAGGGGTACTGTGCGTTTAGCCCAGATAAAAACAGTCAAGTTGCATCAGCGATGCAAAGTTATCGCAATAATGAACTCAATTTTTACAATGTGACTGAGCAAGCGACGCAAGTTTTAAAAGAAGAGCTGAACAAATATGCCTTTAACGAGACTGGCTATCTGGTTTTTTGCCACTACCAATATGTGGCAACAGATTATGTGTTAATCGCACTAATAAATATCAAGGAGCATTATACGATAACATCAGAGCTAGACTTATCAGCCTCGCGCCATTTAGATATCTCTCGTATGCAGCTTGCAGCAAGAATTGATTTGTCAGCATGGGATACTCAGCCTGAAGATGCACGTTACATCTCATTTATTAAAGGTCGAGCAGGGCGAAAAGTCGCAGATTTCTTTTTGGACTTCTTAGGCTGTGAAGAAGGCATTGATGCTAAACAACAATCTAATGTGATGTTGGCCGCTGTGGAGGATTATTTGAGTGAACAGCAATATAATAAAGAAGAAAAAGACAATTTAAGAAAAGAAGTTTTCGATTATTGTAATGATTGTATTACCACAGGTGAAGATGCCAACATAACAGACCTATCAGACACATTGTCAAAGTCTTCAGAGACTCAATTTGAAGACTTTTATAAAGATCAAAGTTATGATTTAGCTGAATCATTTCCTGTTGATAAGAAAACGTTAACAACTATGGTAAAATTTTCAGGTTTAGGTGGTGGTGTAAGTGTGGGGTTTGAGCGAAAGCACTTAGGAGAGCGAGTATTGTATGATGCTCAAAATGACACACTTACAATCAAAGGCATTCCACCGAATCTGAAAGAGCAATTACAACGCTTTTATGAAGAAAACGATTAGGGCGTGTTTAAATTTAAGTGACAAATTTCTTCAAATCAGAGGCCTTCAATACACGAAATGAGTTATTTAGCTAATCGGTTATGTAAGTTGCGAAATAAAAAGTACTGGAAGCCTCTGGCTAAACTCTTCGATTTGCGTCCCTTAGACATTTATTCAGCGTTACTGGTTGACTAACATGGAATAATTGTGGCGAGCAACTTTTGCAAATATCCAACTCAGAACACCGTAAGTAAATAATAAAGGCCAAATCGGCCTTGTATTAAATTATGATAATTCCAAAAAAAAGAGCCTAGGCTCTTTTTTTATTGGCTTACTCTAAGGTAAAGTCTTGTCTATACTTAAAAATATTCTTCAATGTGCCTTACGATTATGAATCAAAAGCCGTTTATTTATGCTGATGTAAATTGTCCGTTCTGTTTTGTTTTACACGAACGGTTAAAAACTCTTAATTTGATAAACGAGGTTGAGTGGAGGTTGGTCGAGCATGCGCCTTCTGCAAATGTTCAAGAGTTAAAGTATATCGATATCCTTAATGCTGAATTTAAAGCAGTGTTAGATAAAGCGCCTGACATAGAAATACACAATCCTAAATTTATGGTCAATTCCTCTATGCTGAATGAAACCCTCAATGCGGTGTCGGGAAGCTATCCAGATAAAGCCATTGAGTTCAGAGATGCTTTATACCGAGCACTATGGATAGAAAATTTAGATATATCAGACCCTACAATTTTAGATTCTTTGCTTATTAAATACGGTGTAGATGAATTTGAATTTAGCTTACAGCAGCAGGCACAGCTATTACAATGGCAATCGGACTGGGAAAATGGTGGCTTTGGAAATAAAGTTCCTGTCTTGTCTAACGAAGCTGGAGATAATATTACAGGTTTACAAAGTGAAAGTACCTTACTGTCATTTTTTAAAAATGAAGCTGTGCAACAAATTGATCAATACAGTGCCTGTAACCTTAAATTTAATGAAAAAGTCTTTATGCTTGGAGATTCGTTATCATCTCAAGTGATTTCAAGTTATTTATCTCATGCAGAATACGATTTTTATAAACTTGATTCGATAGATACTTTATTAACCAAATCGCTGATTCAAAACTGTGCCTTGTTATTGGTTGAACACCGAAGCGATCCTGACTTTGAGTTCTGTAAACAGTTTCGTGCTATGTCGCAAAGTACAACCCCTGTGATTTATTACAGTGATAAGTTAACTGATGAAATCGAGGTGCAAGGTTTTGCTGTAGGTGTATCAGACATGCTTGATGTAAGCAGACAAAAAGAGAGCCTACTTGGCAGGCTAGCCATGCATATACGTACAAAGCATCAATTAGATATCATTAGTGGTTATGCAACTCATGATGCATTAACCGGATTTTATAATCGTCGTGAAATTGAGCGTGTTTTGCAACGCAGTTGGCAAACAGCTTGCCGTTATAGCACTGAGTTGACGGTATTTCTAATCGATGTAGATGACTTAAAAAAATATAACCTTAAATATGGTTATGCAGCAGGCGACGAAGCTCTCATGACTATAGCTAACGTGTTATCGGCGGGCAGAAGCGAAGATATAGTAGGGCGCTTTTCTGGTGAGGAGTTTGTGATGATCTTACACAATACCCCAGAAAAAGAATTACTAAAAATAGCGAACCGGATACAGAGCAATATTGCATCTCGAAAAATTTGTTATAAAAGAGGTGATGATAACGAGTTTGTTACAGTCTCTATTGGTATAGCGACGACTTTAGCGACGAATACTTATAATTACACTGATTTAATTGCTTTGGCAGACAAAGCCTTAAACGAAACTAAAACGCTTGGACGAAACCAAGCGTTTAAGTTAAGGTTAGCTTAATGTGTGAGTGTGTACTTACATATATGACGATGATATAAACTCAGCGATTTGTGCTGCAAGGTTATCTGCAATCTTATCCATCGCTTTATTTTTTGCCATACTTTGATAAGAGGAAGCGGCTTTTACTTTGCTGTTGAAGTGTGCTCTTTCTTCTCCGTTCTCAACGATAGAGACAAAGGTTTGTGCAACGCTGAAATGGGTGCTGTCCTGGTTGATGTTTTGCCAATCAGTTCTAATCTTTATGGTGAAATCCGGTTTAAAAGTCGAAATTTTTAAACCCTGATCTGTGAGCGCCTTAGCTAGGTGATCTCTTAAGTTTGACTCTTTCTCGGAAGTTACCTCAAGATTGAAGCTTAAATCAGTGATCACTTCTTCAGCTTGTTTGGCTTTATAAAATATTGACTCACTCAAGATCACTTGTTGGCTTTGTAGCATAGACAAAAATTCATTCTTTTGAATTCTTTCAGCTAAAAGCTTCTTAACTCTCAGTGCCGATTTTAAACGTTGGGTTTTAGTCGGTTGGGTTAAATTTACGCCCGCTATTTGGCTATCAATACTCGAGACTTCAAGCTCGGTTTGCATAATTGCATTGGTTTTATTGAACTCAGCCAGTGCATAAATGGTATTACCTTGTTGAAACTCTTCACTAATACGTAGCCCTTGTAGCTTTAAATCAGGCACTTTTGAGCGAATTAATTCATTAAGTTTAAATTTACTACTGCCATTACTAGCTTGTTGCACAATACGGGTATCGGCAGTAATCACGACATTGAGTTGTTTTGCCAACGCAACTCGGGCAGATTCAATCGCTGTATTTTTAGCTTGCTGCAAGTCACCATAATTTTGTGCTTGACCAACACCATACACCACATTCGGTGCACTTGGAGTTTGCGTTATCCAAGCTGGAGTGATAGGCTCACTTCTAGAAGAGGTAGACTGGCAACCCGATAACATCAATAAAGATAAGCACGCAGCTATAGGGGCTCTAGAAACCAAAGCGTGAACGTTTTTGATGTTTTTGAATTTTTTTCTGTCCATTCCATACCTCCCGGTTGCTTGTCATATCAATTAATCTTAAATCTACTTGGTAAAACGTCACTCTTTGCCCGCCTTGTTCGTCAACAAATGAATTGATAGAACCCGAAAGTGCGTAATCAGCGCCTAGCTCTTGGCCCATTTCATTTTGCGTTTCTATAGAGGCATTTAGTTCTTGGTCTTTACGTTCTTCACGTATCTCATTTCGAATAGTATTGTTAGCCACGAAATCGGCTTGGCCAGTTCTTAGAATGGCACGTTTTAAATCATTTAAAAAAGTATCAACCGCAATATGTTGATGAGATTTGTTACGAACACTCTGAATGATAATAGCAGGCTTGCTGCTGTGGTATTTCAAGTGATCGCTAACCCAAGGAAAGGTGAGCATGTCATTGACCATAGCTTCGGCGACGAGTTGTGAATCCTTAGCATTCCAATTGTCAGATAGCGCAATCTCTTGATTGCTGTTTACGCGTTCAATCTTTGTACTTTGACAACCTGAAAGTAATAAAGTGCCAGAAAGTAAAAGACCAGAGTAGGTTAAAAAGTTTTTTGTTCTCTGCATTGTGTTTTCCATTTATAGAGGATTAACCGTTGGTGTAGTATTTAAAAAAGTACGTGTATGCCAAACAGTCATTGAACCTTGTACTTCTATGTTAGCCGATTCCTGTATCACTCGTCCCGAGTTTAGGGTGGTTTTTATTGTTAAATTTTGTAGCCCTGGTTCAACAGAAAGCTGGGCTAGCCTGATTTGCGCAGGCAATGATTGCCATTGTCTTGTGTCAGCCGATGCAGTTATTGCGTTCACGGCGGTTGAAGCAATCTTCACAAAGCTTCCTAAAAGATTGTTTTGATCCGCTCCTGCTACTTGCATAGCTTTTCGAGCGGTTAAGGCTTTGACTATTTCTCGCGTAAATGCGATGCGAATTTCAGACTGTGCATCAATTAGTGCTTTTTGTAAGGCCAGTTGACTAATTGAATGAAACTGTTCAAGGTCAGCTAATTTTTTATCGCCTTGCCAAACTTCAGTTTTACGAATTGGCAATTTGGGTGGGGCTAGGTAACTTACTGAGATTCTACCCCCATATTCAAGGGCATCAATTAAACCTATATCTTCAGCTTCATCCCATAAAGGACCTAAAGGAATACGCTTAGTCATGGTCCCTAAAAGTACATCGCTAATATCACCGAGTATGTAATTTTGCATCAGATCAAACAAGCTAGTATCAGCATATAGCATTTGAAACCAAAGTCGTTGTTCACGTTTCTCTTGTTCTGAGCCAATAAAAATAGGGTACAGAACTAAGGCTTTTGATCGTGCTTCGGCTCTAAGCATAAAGTTTAACTGCTTTTTTTCTGGTGCAATCCCTAAGTTTTGAATAATTGTAACCTGCGTACCCCCGGGGACTTCAAGAGAAGGGTGTTTATTTAGTAGGGTTTTAAGCTCTGTGCGATATCCACCTGCTAATTTCATCGTCCTCGCTAAGTTTTGTAAGGCGAGCTTTTCGGTGATGTCAGTTAACCCATATTGCTTAGTAAAGCCATTTTCATATGCATTAGCAGCCCTTTGATACTGCAATCGAGCAGCATCTAAATTACTATTTTGTTCATTTAGCAAACCACTGAATAAATGAATAAAAGCATCATCTTTGTACTCAATGTTTTGTAACAGAGTTTCAGGCGCTGCGATTGGTTTTAAAATGTCATAAATGATGTTGGTCAAAGAGTTGTCATCTTTTTCCTGTGGTTTGTCGTAACCACCAGTTTCAGTCTTTAAGTTCTCCATGTAAACATCAAGCTGTCGCATTTCGACTTGGCCAGAGTCTAAATAAGTTTTGCGCATACTTGGGTTAAGTTGAGCGAGTGAATTAAAGTTCAAAGCTTTCAGATAATGTATCAGGGGTAAATAATAGTTTTTGCCTTCATAGGTGGCAAAACTGGGTCCGCTTAAAATTGCTAGAGCTTGTTCTGATACGCTAATCGTGTAAAACGACTCGATATGCGACTTCGCTCTTTCAAGATGCTGATTGCTTTTTAAGTAGTCTTTTTCTAGATGAAGGATGGTTGCTAACTCAAGCTCGTACAGTAGCCTATCTCTGCCAGCTGCGGAATAGTTTTGATTAATGGTTTGCTTTGCTTGATTAAATTGCCCTTGTTCTATTTGTAGGATGGCGCTTTTATTAGCATGAAGGGTATTACAACCCGATAGAAGTATAAGCATCAGGCAGCAAACACAAATTTGTTTTAATTGGAAAAAATGAAACACCTTCAAAGACACATCCTTTGCACTGAAAATAAATAAGGAATATAGTAACTTATAACCTAGTAAGTTAAAGAAAAATAGTAATATTTAAAAGTGTAAAATTGTTAAAAGGTGTTTTTACACTTTATTACTGTTTAGCTTGATTAACTTTGCTACAGTAACTCTATCATTGCTTTAGGCTATAAAGGAAAAAAAGATGAAAGTTAAACCACTAATTGCATCAGTATTAGTAGCAGGTATGCTATCAGCGTGTAGTTCAACATCAGACAGCACGGCATCAAGTTCTCGTGTAAATGTGCCTGATTGGGTTTTAAACCCTGTTGTTGAGAATGGTATTGCAGCTGCTGATTGTATCAAGTATTCAGGTAATATCTCAATAGATCAAAAAATGGCAGTTGCAAATGCGCGTTTGGCATTGGCACAACAGATTGAGACACGTATCGAGGGTTTAGACAAAACTTTTGCTAACCGTGTTGATGCAAATGATAAAACAACTGTGGGCTCAACTTTTAGTTCTGTCTCTAAGCAGTTAACTAAACAAACTTTACGTGGCTCTCGTGTAGTTAAAGCAGATATTGTTGACATTGCAGGTAAAGATTATTTTTGTGCATTGACGACACTTTCTCCTGAGTTAACAAAAACACTTTTCCAAGATTTAGTTAAAGAAACTAAGCAAAAAATCGACCCTCAAGATGAACAATTCTTATATCAAGAATTTAAAGCGTTCAAAGCAGAGCAGGATCTAGAAAAGGAAATCGAAAGATTAACAAACTAAAGTATTTCTAAGCGCATCAATCGATGCGCTTTTTTGTCATTGAGGACAAGTAAATGAAACGTCAATTCATGCTATTAGTAGCATCTCCCATTTTAGCACTGCATGTTCAAGCTACACCTTCTAATCTTTATACTGAACTCGATAAAGCCATGCAGTCATGGCAGGCAGAGCAAAACTCAACACAAACAAATAACTTAACCGAATTTGAGGTGTTTAAGCAGCAACACTTAAAAGACTTTAACCGTTACGTTGAAACGCAAATGGCGGAGTATGACAAGTTCAGGGATCAGCTTTTAAAAACTTGGGGTGATGCGCAAGTAACAAACCAAAATCAGTTTGTAAGTTATTCTGATGATGATTTAGCCAGGTTGAATGTTGATTTTGAGAAAAATACTTTAACTTTGAGTGTTAAACATAAGGCCGGTACTGCTCCTAAAGAACATGACGTAAAGGCTTTATTTCAGCAATTTCTTCGTTCTGAACAAGCGCTATTGCAAGAGTTTTATAACCACGCACCTTCATCTTCAGATGAACGAAATTTTAAACAAGCCGACACCATAAAGGTTGATAAAAAATCCCAAGCCGAAGCATTGAAAAAGGCACTACAAGAGATAAAGAAACAAACGCGTCTTCAGCAACAAGCCCTTGATAAAAAGTATGATGAACAACTTGTGAATGAGAGTGGTAATGAGCAATCGCTCAAGTCTTTAGCAAAAGATAAAGCAGCCTTAAAACAGTTAGAACAAAAACGACTGCTTAATCTTAAAAAAAGTGTGCCTGAAATTATCACTGAGGCACCAAAGAATACGCTGATTACTGAATTTGTAATCACTTTGCCTAAAAGCAATCAAGTATCAAAGCGTGCAGAAAAGTATCTTGCGTCTATAAAAAAGCAAAGTAAGCGATTTGAATTACCTCCATCGACTATATTGGCCGTTATGCATACCGAAAGCCATTTTAATCCGATGGCAAAATCACATATTCCAGCTTTTGGATTAATGCAAGTTGTGCCTACAAGTGCGGGTATCGATGTAAATCGATTCTTGTATGACATTGATGCACCAATGTCAGCACCATATTTATATGTTTCTGACAATAATATAGAAGCAGGTTCAGCCTATTTGCATTTGCTTGATAAACGTTATTTAAAGCACATCTCTGATCCATTGAGCAGAAAGTACTGCATGATAGCAGCTTATAACACTGGTGCTGGGAATGTAGCGAGGGCTTTTAATAGCGATGGCTCTAGAAATATTCGTAATGCGAGTAAAGTCATCAATACTATGTCTCCTGAGCGTGTTTTAGAAGTATTAAGCGCAAATTTACCTTATGACGAAACTAGAAAGTATATTCATAAGGTGCTTGATAAAGAGAAGCTATACACAGTCGATAGGCTCTAGTTTTTGAAGAAAACAAAAAAACGAAAAAGGCTGCATTTGCAGCCTTTTTTGTTAGTAGATATAAACACCTAGTCAACTTGAGCAGGAGAGGCCATTTCGGCACTTGATCTCGCCATTGGCGCTTTTGAACCAGCAGACATACCTGAGTTATTGGTAGGTGTTCGTTGGTCCAAAGGCATAGCGGCTGGCATTTCAAATACTTCAATTTCATCACTGCTTTGTGCTTTCGTCATTGGCGCTGATGCATTCGAATGATAACGAACGCGAGGTAGCGCTGACAAAGCGTTAACAGCTTTAGGTGTTTCAATGACTTCAACAGCCTTTTCTACTTTAGGTGCTTCAGCTACTTCAGTAGTTTCTTCTGTTTTAGATGCTTCAGCTACTTCAGTAGTTTCTTCTGCTTTAGGTGCTTCAGCT
>CAYZOE010000042.1:13126-35021 GCA_964479805.1 uncultured Pseudoalteromonas sp.
TGTTTTAGATGCTTCAGCTACTTCAGTAGTTTCTTCTGCTTTAGGTGCTTCAGCTTCTTCAGGAGTTTCCTCTGCTTTAGGTGCTTCAGCTACTTCAGCAGTTTCTTCTGTTTTAGATGCTTCAGCTACTTCAGCAGTTTCTTCTGTTTTAGATGCTTCAGCTACTTCAGTAGTTTCTTCTGCTTTAGGTGCTTCAGCTACTTCAGGAGTTTCCTCTGCGTTAGGTGCTTCAGCTACTTCAGTAGTTTCCTCTGCTTTTGGTGCTTCAGCTACTTCAGTAGTTACTTCTGCGTTCGGAGCTTCAGCAACTTCAGTAGTTACTTCTACTTTAGGTGCTTCAGCTGCTTCAGTAGTTTCTTCTACTTTATGTGCATCAACAACTTCATCTGTTACCTGCTTAGCTTTCAGCTCAGCTTCATATTCGGCTGCAGCCTGGTCTGCTACAGGAACGAATGTTGGCGCTTGCTCTTTTTCTGTTGATTCAGGTTTTCTTCTGCGCTGCCCAGCTGCACGAAGGTGGCGAGGGGAGCGACGAGAACGTGTTCTCGGTGCTTCTTCAATTTGCTCAACAGATTGAGCAGTCACTTCAGACAGTACTGGAATAACTTCTTCTGAAGTAGCTTCTGCCGATTTTTGCTCTGGTTGAGCAACTTTTTTCGGCTTATCAGCGATTTTTGTTTCAGAGCGAGCAGTTTTTTCTTCAGATTGAGTTCTTACTAGGGGTTTCTCTACAGAAACAGCAGCATTTTCAGACTCCGAAGTTACAGCTGTATTGTTATTATCTTGGTTTTCAGTAGCAGCTTCTTGATCAGCAATGCGAACTTTCTTGCGAAGGTTGCGACGTTGTCGTCTCGGTTTTACGCGAACTTCGTTATTTGCAGTCTCTTCGTTGGTAGTTTGTTGCTTTTCATCAACGTCTTTATTCGAACGATTGTCTGGACGACGACGCGTATTTTGACGACGGCGTTTGTTGCGGTTTTCCTGACCTTCTTTTTTCTCTTTTTGGTCTTTGCTTTCAGAACTGTCTTTAACTTGAACATCATCACGTTTTTTGTGATTGCGACGCTTCTGCTGATTACGGCGGCGATTATCATTATTTCGGCGTGGTTTACGTTCTTGGTTTTTGTTTTCAGTTTCTTTCTTTTCAGGCTCTTCCTCTGATGAAAACAAACCTTTTAACCAGTTACCTATGCGCGTTAATAAGCCTTCAGACTTCACCTCTTCTGATTTAGGAGCAACTGCTGCAGGCTGAGGTGCAGGCGCTGGCGAAGATGGCATAACGACACCTTTAAGCACAGGCTCTTCTCTTGAAGTTGTACTTACAGCAACTTCGATTACTTCTGGTTCAGGTGTTACAATTTGCTCATAACTTGCAGTCTCTGGTGTTTCATCTTTGCGCAAACGAACCACTTCATAGTGAGGTGTGTCTAAATGTTGGTTTGGAATGATGAATACATTACAGTTATGTCGTTTCTCAATACGATGAACAGACTTTCGCTTTTCATTAAGAAGGTAAGCTGCAACAGCTACAGGCACTTGAGCATTGACTTGCGCAGTATTCTCTTTAATCGCTTCTTCTTCAATTAGACGTAGGATAGAAAGGGCGATAGATTCGTTTGAGCGGATAGTACCTTGGCCGCTACAGCGTGGGCATGAGTGCTGGCTCGCTTCACCTAATGAAGGACGAAGACGTTGGCGAGACATTTCAAGTAAACCAAAGCGAGAAATCTTACCAATTTGTACACGCGCTCGGTCAGGGCGTACAGCTTCTTTTAGACGGTTTTCAACTTCACGTTGATGACGTGGTGGAGTCATATCGATGAAATCAATAACAATTAGACCACCTAAATCACGCAAACGTAATTGACGAGCAATCTCATCAGCTGCCTCAAGGTTCGTGTTTAATGCAGTTTCTTCAATGTCGCCACCTTTAGTCGCCTTTGAAGAGTTGATGTCGATTGAAGTCAGAGCTTCAGTTGGGTCAATGACAATTGAACCGCCAGATGGCAGTCGCACTTCACGTTGAAAAGCAGATTCAATTTGGCTTTCAATTTGATAATGCGTAAATAGTGGAACGTCGTTTTGATAAAGCTTAACACGGTTGATGAAATCAGGGCGGAAGCGTTCGATATGTGCTTTTGCTTCCTCAAAAACACGGGCTTTATCAATTAGAATTTCACCAATGTCGCGACGTAAATAATCACGAATTGCGCGGAAAATTACATTACTTTCTTGGTGAATTAAGAATGGTGCTTTATCGCTGTCGGCAGCTTGCTGGATAGCATCCCAATGAACAAGAAGTGCTTTTAAATCATACTCTAGTTCTTCGAAAGATTTACCAACGCCGGCAGTACGAACAATAAGTCCCATGCCTTTTGGTAAATCTAATCGGCTTAACGCTTCTTTTAGTTGAATTCGCTCATCACCTTCAATACGACGAGAGATGCCACCTGCACGAGGGTTATTCGGCATTAGAACCAGGTAACTACCTGCAACACTGATGAAAGTTGTTAAAGCAGCCCCTTTTTGGCCTCGCTCTTCTTTATCAACCTGAACAATTACTTCTTGACCTTCTTTGATAACATCTTTGATGTTAGGGCGGCCATTAAATGTATAACCTTCTGGGAAGTAAGTTTTAGCGATTTCTTTAAGAGGAAGAAAACCGTGTCTTTCCGCACCATAATCAACAAATGCGGCTTCTAAAGATGGTTCGATTCGGGTAATTTTGCCTTTGTAAATATTGGCTTTTTTCTGTTCGTGGCCAGGACTTTCGATATCTAAGTCATATAATTTCTGACCGTCAACCAGTGCGACGCGCATTTCTTCTTGCTGCGTAGCATTGATCAGCATACGTTTCATATTGTTAACTCTACTTTCAAATTAAGTCGAGTCTGATGTGCAAAGTGTGGACCTGACGAGTGCCCCATATTAAATGATGCAGTCTCACGACTGGAGTCAATGGAATGTTCTTTCAACTTATTTTTTAAGCACACGGTGACGGTGATCACTACCAGTTTGTTCGCACGGTAAGGTCGCTTCTTAGTGAATAAGTTTTATCTCGTTTTTGGCTTTTACTTACGCAATCAGACATTTATTTCTATTTTTGCTTTCTTTTTAATCATGCTTAGCCTTCACTGCGATCTGTTACGCGCATCGAAGTGAGCTAAAGGCACGTGTTATTCAGGTGACAAAAGCTTTGGAAATCCAAGCTGCTATCTGTATGATCATCACCCATGATGTGCATCACGATTATTGTCTTTGCGATAAAAAGCAGTTTCGCAAAAAATTGCTCGTCGATTATCCCATTAATAACGTCGTGATAGCAACTAAATTATTACTCAAATCAGTGATTAGGCAATGTCAGAAAAATCTCCTTTAAAAGTCAGCTTTGTAACCGTAACTGAAGATCAGCAAGGTCAGAGAATTGATAACTTCTTAGTGACCCATTTGAAGGGGGTGCCTAAGAGTGCAATTTATAAGATTCTTCGTAAGGGAGAGGTAAGAGTTAATAAGAAGCGCGTTAAGCCTGTTTATAAATTACAAATGGAGGACTTAATTCGCATTCCGCCAATAAAAGTGGCTGAGCGAGAAGAGTTTGTTCCAAAAAACCTAGATAAGATATCTGCCTTAGAACAGGCAATCTTATTTGAAGATCAATACCTCATCGTGATCAATAAGCCTTCAGGTATGGCTGTGCATGGCGGCAGTGGTTTGAGTTATGGGTTAATTGAAGCGTTACGCGTTTTAAGGCCCCAAGAGAAGAACCTAGAGCTGGTGCATCGTTTAGATAGAGATACATCAGGTTGTCTCTTAATTTCAAAGAAACGTTCCATATTGAAAGGGCTACACGAGCAGCTCCGTGAAAAAACCATGGAGAAAAACTACTGGGCATTAGTGGTAGGAGAGTGGGCGGCAAAAATTAAAAATGTCACCGAACCACTTCGAAAAAACACTTTGCAGTCAGGTGAACGTGTTGTTCGAGTAGATGAAGAACAAGGCAAGGCATCACACACTCGCTTTAGGGTACTTGAGCGTTTTGATGGTTGTACGTTGGTACAAGCATCTCCAGTGACAGGCCGAACTCACCAAATTCGTGTTCACACCCAATGTAAAGGCCACCCTATTGCGTGTGATGATAAGTATGGCGATCAAGTTTTTGATAGCCGTATGAGAGAAATGGGACTGAGCCGCCTATTCTTACACGCCCATGATCTTCGCTTTTTGCACCCAAAGCATGAGACAACCATGCATGTTGAGGCACCACTAGATAGAGCATTAAATAATGCTTTAAAAACATTAAGAGCAAAGTAATGCAGTACAAGCTTGTTATTTTTGACTGGGACGGCACTTTAATGGATTCAGTGCCAAAAATAGTGAATGTTTTAAAACTTGCAGCCAAGCACTGTGATGCGGTAATTCCGAGTGAAGATGATGCCAAATCTATTATCGGCTTATCTCTGCCGAGCGCTATTGCAAAGTTGTTTCCAAATGATGAAGACAAGTGGGCAGCGCTAGCACAAACTTATAAAACAGTTTACAAAGAAGAAGATGATACGCCCACGCCTTTATTTTCAGGTGCGAATGAGTTACTAGACGCTTTAGCAGCGAGTCAAGTGCAATTGGCAGTTGCGACCGGAAAATCTCGTACAGGGTTAAACCGCTTAATGGCTGAATCATCGACAGAAGATTTCTTTGTTACCACTAAAACGGCTGATGAAGCACAGTCGAAGCCAAGTCCTGATATGTTAAATCAGATTTTAGCAATTACAGGTGTTGCAGCTGAAAATGCTGTTATGATTGGTGATTCATTATTAGATATAGAAATGGCCAAGCAAGCAGGTGTAGCTGCAGTTGGTTTAACTCATGGTGCAGCAACTCGTGCAGCGCTTGAGCAGAGCCAAGCGCTGGTAGTGTTAGACAATCTTGCTGAATTACATGCTTTTCTGCTGACTGAGTAACACATCGACGTCAAAGCGAGCTAACAACTCGGTTAATCTTATTAAAGGCAGCCCAATTAATGAATTTGGATCGCTGCCTACTAATTTTTCGAATAAACAAATCCCTAATCCTTCGCTTTTAAAGCTTCCAGCACATTGATAGGGTGTTTCAGCATCACAATATGCCTCAATTTGTGCGAGCGTTAATTTTTTAAAATGAACGTTGAATGGTTCAACAAGGATTTCATGCCTGTCAGTAGCCATATCATAAAGACACAATCCGGTTAAGAATTTCACTTTATTTCCACTAAAGCTTTGCAGCTGTTTGATGGCATTTTCTTTTGTATGAGGTTTGCCAAGTATTTTACCGTCGTGAACAGCTACTTGATCTGAGCCAATCACCAAGCCTTCGCAAAAATTTTCATGGGCTGACTTTGCCTTTAATAAACTTAACCTTGCAACCAAATCTTCCGGTGACTCATTATATAAATGACTTTCATCAACATCAGGCGAAAACGATGAGAAAGGAAGGTTTAATTTTTTTAAAATTTGCTGCCTAAATGGCGAGCTAGACGCTAAAATAAGAGGAGTTTTCATAAACACTTAGTTGTCAAAATACCAGTGGTGCTAGAATAGGGCGCAATAGAGCGAAAAACAAAGGAAACTTTGATTTTTATTTTGACTAAAACATTAACTATCTATATGATGCAGCCCCTATGCAAAAGGTGAAAATTCCCATCACTCTTGATCCTTGCAGAGCAGCTCAACGCAGACTCAGTTATAACGGCGTTGTTCAGCTTGAAGAACTTTCTCGATTAGAGCAAGTTGTGCAAGATCAAACTGGTGAAATAGCGGTAGACATTCATTGCAGTAATGATGAGCAAGGGTTGGTTGTAATTCGGGGTTCTTTCCGTGCACACCTGACTGTTATTTGTCAGCGTTGTAATGGAGATTTAGGGTTGGATTTGGAACATGACTTTGCTTATTCACCGGTTAAAGCTGGTGATGAGTCGGACCATCTTCCTGATTGCTACGATGTGGTTGAACTAGATGAAGAAGGTGAAATAAATCTTCGTCAACTTATAGAAGACGAGCTTATTTTAGCTATTCCTATAGTGCCAACACACGACGAAGCATCTTGCGCTTATTCCGAAGAGCCTACGAGCTTTGGTGAAGTAGTTGCAACAGAGAGCAAACCAAATCCATTTGAAATTTTAAAACAACTTAAGAAAGATTCTTAGGAGAAGGCTAATGGCTGTACAAAAAAGCAAAAAGTCTCGTGCAAGACGTGGCATGCGCCGTTCACACGACGCAATCAGTGGACCAGCTCTAACTGTAGATCAGGTTTCTGGTGAGACTCATCTTCGTCACCATGTGACTGCTGATGGTTACTACAAAGGCGAAAAAGTAATTTCTAAATAAGAGATTGCTTTTATGCTGACTCATCTAACCATTGCGTTAGATATGATGGGGGGCGATTATGGCCCCCGTTCATCTATTCCAGCTGCCATTTCTGCAGCGAACAAATACCCCTATCTTACATTGCTCCTTTGCGGCGATGAGAAATCCATTTCTGACGCTTTAAAGAGACACAAAGCAGACACTCACCCTAGATTGATAATTAAGCATTGTAGTGAAGTCGTTTCTAATAATTGCGAACCTGCACAAGCACTTCGAAATAAAAAAGATTCTTCAATGCGTATTGCCCTGGACTTAGTAAAAAACAAACAAGCACAAGCGTGTGTGAGTTCAGGCAACACTGGTGCGCTGTTACTGATTGCACATTTTGTGTTGAAAATGTTACCAGGCATTAAACGACCGGCGCTCATTTCAGCTGTGCCTACAGAAAAAAAACAACCTGTATATTTACTGGATCTTGGCGCAAACGTGCATTGTGATGCACAGACGTTATTTCAATTTGGCATTATGGGTAGCATAGTTGCCGGCGAGACCTGTAAAGGTGATAGACCAAAAGTATGTTTGCTAAACATTGGCTCCGAAGATATCAAAGGCAATGACACGATTAAACAAGCCGCAATTATGATGAAGGCAACACCTCATATCAACTACACAGGGTTTTGTGAAGGCAGTGATATGTTTTCAGGAAAGGCCGATGTGGTCGTTTGTGAGGGATTTGTCGGTAATGTTGCTCTGAAAACATGCGAAGGTATTGCTAAACTTATTATGCATAAGTTTACAAAAGCGTTGAAAAAACGTTTTTTTTACCGATTATTAGCCGTATTGCTCAGCCCAATCATAAAAAAACTGTATAGAAAGGTGAACCCCGACCAGTATAACGGCGCAAGTCTGGTAGGATTGCGTGGTATTGTTGTGAAAAGTCACGGAAATGCTTCGAACAAGGCGTTTCTTGCCGCAATTGAAGAAGCTATCAGGGAAGTTGAAAAACAGGTTCCTGAAAAAATAGAAGCGACCTTTGATCAAATTGCATTAGATAAAGAACACTCGCCATCGTCCCCCGAAAATTAATGACATGGGGTGAGGGTGGCATAACTATTATTAAAAAGAGCATTATATGTCACAGAAAATTGCACTTTTATTCCCAGGTCAAGGCTCACAAGCTGTAGGTATGCTTGCAGAGTTACTTGAATCATCAGAAATTGTAAAAGCAACGTTTGCAGAAGCATCAGAAGCGCTTGGTTATGATTTAGTGAATTTAGTTCTAAGTGGTCCTGCTGAAGAACTAAATCAAACTCATCGTACACAACCAGCACTATTAACTGCGAGTGTTGCTGTTTATCGCGAATGGCTTGCTAGCAATGCAGAAGTAGAGACTGTGCTTGCTGGTCACAGCTTAGGTGAGTACTCAGCATTGGTGTGTGCTGGTGTGTTAAGCCTAGCTGAAGCTGTAAAACTGGTTGAGAGTCGTGGCCTTTACATGCAAGAAGCTGTACCAGCAGGCGTGGGTTCAATGGCTGCTATTATTGGTCTTGATGATGAGAAGATCCAAGCGATTTGTGTCGAACTTTCGGGTGAACAAATTGTTGCACCAGTTAACTATAACTCTCCTGGCCAGGTAGTTATTGCAGGCCACAAAGAAGCGGTTGAAAAAGCGTCTGAAGCTTGTAAAGAAGCAGGTGCTAAACGCGCACTTCCATTAGCTGTTAGTGTACCTTCTCACTGTGAATTAATGAAGCCTGCAGCGGAAAAACTGGCTGCTGATTTAGAAGCTTTGGCATTCAATGCACCGAAATCAAGCTTAATAAATAATGTTGATGTTGCTATGGAAACAGATGCAACATCAATTAAAGATGCCTTAGTTCGCCAGCTTTATAGCCCAGTGCGTTGGACAGAAACAATCCAAGAACTTGCGAAGCTTGGTATTACACAAACTTATGAATTTGGCCCAGGTAAAGTACTGAGTGGTCTAGTTAAGCGAATTGATAGATCAATTTCTTGTGCATCAGTAAATGATGCAGCTTCAATTGAATCTGCTAAATAAGAAGAGATAAAGAATGAGCAATCTATTTTCATTAGAAGGTAAAATTGTTTTGGTAACAGGTGCAAGCCGAGGTATTGGTAAATCTGTTGCTAATGCACTAGTAGCACAAGGTGCAATCGTTGCTGGTACTGCGACGAGCGAGTCTGGTGCTGAAAGAATAAGTGAATATTTAGGCCAAAATGGTAAAGGTTACGCGCTAAACGTGACTGATGCCGATTCAATCGCAGCAACGTTAGCGGCTATTAAAGTAGACTTTGGCGATATTGACGTGCTTGTTAATAATGCAGGTATCACACGTGATAACCTACTTATGCGTATGAAAGACGATGAGTGGAACGATATCATCGATACTAATTTAAGTTCTATATACCGCCTTTCTAAAGCGGTTCTTCGTCCGATGATGAAGAAAAAAACAGGTCGTATCATTAACATTGGTTCTGTCGTAGGCACCATGGGTAATGCGGGTCAAGCAAATTACGCAGCTGCGAAGGCAGGTGTAATTGGTTTTTCTAAATCTTTAGCGCGTGAAGTGGCTTCTCGCGGTATTACAGTAAACGTTGTGGCTCCAGGTTTCATTCAAACTGACATGACTGACGAGCTGACTGACGAGCAAAAAGCAGCAACACTTGCTAACGTGCCTGCAGGTCGTTTAGGCCAGCCTGAAGAGATCGCAGCTGCAGTATGTTATTTAGCCTCTGATGCGGCTGCGTACGTATCTGGTGAGACTTTGCATGTAAATGGTGCGATGTACATGGTTTAATTGCTTTAGATCATAAAAAACATTGAGTTAATTTTTTATGATCTTGCTGCAAACTTACTTGAAATTGCTATTAAAATAAGCGATAAAAGTATAAATTAATTTATAACAGGTTTGACCAGATCAAAATATCTGAGCAAATCCTTGAAACCCAGAATTATGCGCCGTACACTACGCCGCAATCTGAAAATAACGCAAATGCGTTTTAATAAAGGAAAGAAGAATGAGCGATATCCAAGAACGCGTAACGAAAATCATTGTTGAGCAACTAGGTGTTAAAGAAGAAGAAGTTAAAAACGAAGCGTCTTTCGTAGATGACTTAGGTGCTGACTCTCTAGACACTGTTGAGCTAGTAATGGCTCTAGAAGAAGAGTTCGATACTGAGATCCCTGATGAAGAAGCTGAGAAAATCACTACTGTTCAAGCAGCGATCGACTACGTTACTGCTCACGCTGAGTAATAAAACGTATCACTCAGGGCAGCATTAGCTGCCCTTAGTCTTTTCTACCCCCTCATAAAAACAATCAATCCCTTTTGGAGGAAACCGTGGCTAAACGTCGAGTCGTAGTAACTGGCTTAGGTATGTTGACGCCGCTAGGAAATGATGTTGCATCAACCTGGCAAGGCTTACTAGAAGGCCAAAGTGGCATTTCTAATATCACGCACTTTGATACCACAAACTTTGGAACTAAATTCGCAGGCTTGATTAACGATTTTGATGTTACTGAGCACATGCCTAAGAAAGAAGCCAAAAAAATGGACTTATTCATCCAATATGGCGTTGCAGCAGGGGTTCAAGCTTTAAAAGACTCTGGTCTTGAAATCACCGATGAAAAT
The DNA here is from genome assembly GCA_964479805.1 of uncultured Pseudoalteromonas sp. Taxonomy (GTDB): domain Bacteria; phylum Pseudomonadota; class Gammaproteobacteria; order Enterobacterales; family Alteromonadaceae; genus Pseudoalteromonas. The sequence continues at coordinate 23,118 of CAYZOE010000042.1, forward strand.
GCAGCACGTGTAGGTGTAGCTGTTGGCTCAGGTATCGGTGGTTTGACTTTAATTGAAGAAAACCACGTAAAACTGCTCAATAGTGGCCCACGTAAGCTGTCACCGTTTTATGTGCCTTCGACAATCATTAATATGATCTCTGGTCACTTGTCTATCATGCATGGTTTGAGAGGCCCAAATATTTCAATCGTAACTGCCTGTACTACAGGTTTGCATAATATTGGCCACGCTGCGCGCATGATTGCCTACGGTGATGCAGATGCGATGGTTGCAGGCGGTGCAGAAAAAGCATCTACACCAATTGGTATGGGTGGTTTCAGTGCAGCCCGTGCACTTTCAACACGCAATGATGACCCACAAGCTGCGTCTCGCCCTTGGGACAAAGACCGTGATGGTTTTGTATTAGCCGATGGTGCGGGTGTGATGGTACTTGAAGAGTATGAACATGCTAAAGCGCGCGGTGCAAAAATCTATGCCGAGCTAGTTGGCTTTGGTATGAGTGGCGATGCATTCCATATGACGTCACCGCCTGAAGATGGCTCAGGTGCGGCGCTGGCGATGGAAAATGCGCTTAAAGATGCGGGTGTTAACGCTGAAGAAGTCGGTTATATCAACGCACACGGTACTTCAACGCATGCGGGAGATAAAGCTGAAACACAAGCGGTTAAGTCTATCTTTGGTGCAGCAGCAGATAAGGTTATGGTTGGTTCGTCTAAATCAATGATGGGTCACCTTTTAGGGGCTGCTGGCTCTGTAGAGTCAATTATCACTGCTCTATCTTTACATGATCAAAAAGTATCACCGACAATTAACTTAGATAATCCAGATGAAGGGTGTGATCTTGATTATATTGCTCACACAGGCCGTGATGCAAAATTAGAGTTCGCCTTATGCAATTCATTTGGTTTTGGTGGAACCAATGGCTCGTTGCTATTTAAAAAGGTATAATCGTTAAATATGGCGACAAACTACTAAAGAAAGCCTGGCAATGCCGGGCTTTTTTGTGATCATAATGAGCTTAAAAATAACAACCACAATCACACCTCAAGACCGCGGCTTTCAATATGGCGATGGCTTTTTTACTACAGCAGCCATCCAATCAGGCAAAGTACAACACTGGCATTTACATCTCACACGTCTTAAGTCATGTGCTGAAGCCCTATATTTCCCAAAGATTAATTGGCAACATTTGCAACTCGAGTGTGATAAGTATGCGACTGAACATGAATTAGCGGTATTAAAAGTGGTTATTACCAGAGGTGAGGGAGGACGTGGCTATCAAGCGCCTGAAGAACCCAACCTCAATGCTCTTATTTCTGTAATGCCCTTTCCAACACATTACGCTGAATGGCAGGCTAAGGGGATCAAGGTAAGCACTTCAAACGTAAAACTTGGTCATCAGCCATTGTTGGCTGGATTAAAAACATTGAATAGACTCGAGCAAGTGCTAATCAAACAAGATGCCAAGCAGTTTACTGATTGCCATGATGTGGTAGTGTTAGATATTAATAACCAAGTGATTGAAACATCGGCAGGAAATTTAATCGGTTTCAAAAATGGTGAGCTTTATACACCTAAGCTATTAAAAGCAGGAATAAAAGGTGTTTACCTAAGTGCATTGCAGCAAGTAAATACCCTCATCGAAGTAGAAGAGAATATCGGTTTTTGGACTGATATGGACGCGTTGTTCACATGTAATAGTTTGATGGAGTTAGTACCAATTATCCAATTAGATACAAAACAGTTTGAGCTTGATGCAGCCTTAATTATCAGACAGACTTTACTGAGCACCTTACATGCTTAAGAAAATAGCCGCAGCCTTTGTGCTATTGATGTTAATCGCTACCATACTAATTCAACAGCAAATAACACAGTTCAAGCAGTTACAATTGATAAGCATTCCTGAGCTGTTTGAGGTGAAACCTGGAACAGGTGTTTATCGGCTTTGCCATGATTGGTTAGCGAAAGGATATATTGATTCGTGTTTTGCACTGCAAGTATATGCCAAGTTATATCCTGTTAATACTGCGCTGAAAACAGGTTTATATGAACTGCAAAATTTAACTGTGTTAGAGGCCATTGACAAAATTCACCAAGGACAACAAAAACAGTTTAGTTTTACTGTGGTCGAGGGTGACACTTTAAAAATGGTTCTCAATAAGCTCAAATCGGCCGCTTTCGTCGATTACGATATTGACGAGGCAAAGCTTTCAGAAAAATTAGAAGTGGATAATTATGCGGAAGGCTGGTTATTGCCAGAAACTTATTTTTATCATGCCAATGACAGTGCATTTTCAATTGTTACGCGTGCGCATGAGGCAATGAAGACAGAACTTGCACAAGTTTGGGAAAATAGATTGACTAATTTGCCGCTACAAAATGCCTATGAGGCACTTATATTGGCATCGATCATTGAGAAAGAGACAGGTTATGCTGGAGAGCGGAAAACAATCGCTTCAGTGTTTATCAATCGATTAAATAAGAAAATGCGTTTACAAACTGATCCTACGGTAATTTATGGATTGGGGGAGCGATTTGATGGTGACATTAAACGCAAAGATTTAAAAGAGCTTACGCCTTATAATACATACAGAATAAGTGGTTTGCCGCCAACACCTATTGCCATGCCATCTAAAGAGGCAATTATTGCGGCGACTCAGCCTGATACAACTGAATATTATTATTTTGTTGCCAAAGGCAATGGCCAACACCAGTTTTCTAAAAACTTAACGGATCATAACAAGGCCGTAAGACATTATATTTTAAAGAGAAGTAATGACAGCTAAATTTATTGTGATTGAAGGCCTTGAAGGGGCAGGTAAATCAACAGCAATGCAAATTTGCCAGCAGTTTCTAGCTGACAAGCAAATTGATTTTATTAACACCCGTGAGCCGGGTGGTACGGCAATGGCTGAAGCACTTCGAACATTAGTGAAAAACCAATATGAAGAAGAAGTGGCTGGTGAGACTGAGCTACTAATTATGTACGCTGCACGCGCGCAGTTACTGCATAATGTGATCAGACCTAGCCTTGCTGCCAACAAGTGGGTACTGGGTGACAGGCATGACATGTCTTCTCAAGCTTACCAAGGGGGTGGCAGAGGTTTACCTCAAACGACATTGGATAGTCTCTCTGATATTGTTTTACAAGGTTTGAAGCCAGATCTTACCTTGTATCTCGATATACCTCCCGATGTAGGGTTGTCACGCGCACGTGGGCGTGGAGAACTAGATAGAATTGAGTTAGAGGCAATTGAATTTTTTGAAAAAACTCGCGCACGTTATTTAGCATTAGCTGAATCAGATGATAACTGCGTGGTCATAAACGCAGATCAAGCGATGGATAAAGTTCACGTTGATATTCTTGCTGCATTAGAAAACTTTTATCAGCAGGTTAATTGGTGATGATGCCCTGGTTAGAGCGCCCTTGGCTGCAGCTCAATACGAGCTTTAAAGCGGGTCGCTTTCATCATGCTCAGTTGCTTGCCGGTTTGCAAGGAGTAGGCAAGTTAGCATTAGCACAGAGACTAGCTGATGCCATCTTGTGTGAAAGTACTTCAGAGCTTTTGGCATGTGGTCAGTGTAAAAGTTGTGCTTTAATTGCAGCGCAAACTCACCCTGATAAACTGCTTGTCAGCTCTGAGGGGGCGACAATAGGTGTCGATGAAATAAGAGCAATCGCCGATTTTATCTATCATTCAGCGCAGCAAGGTGGCAACAAAGTGGTTATTGTTCACCAAGCGCATAAAATGACGCATTCAGCGGCCAATGCACTACTTAAAACCCTTGAAGAGCCAAACGCAAAACGCTTTTTAATCTTAACTTGTGATGATGTTGCGCAACTGCCAGCGACCATTGTTAGTCGCTGTGCAAAGAGCAATGTAGCGGTTCAATCCCAGCAGCAAGTTGAGGCTTGGCTGACGCAGAAATTAGGTGATTACAGTGAGCTGCCATGGATTAATTTGTTTACGTCGCAGCCTTTGAAAATTAAACATTGGTTTGAAACTGGTCAAGTTGAACAAATTAACCAATTATTCCATAGTATTGAAACACTCAATCACACGACTGATGTGTCGCAATGTGTTGAGTTATTGGTAAAATCGCCAGAGCTGGTGAATGAGATGGGACGCTTTGTTCAGGTGCGGATACAACAAGCTTTATTCGATGGTGCTGAGTTCTCGAAGATTACACTAGCACAACTGGCTTTAGCTGAATTTATAAAAGATCATCAACTGATCCCAGGATTAAATTTACAATTAGCCTTACTTAAGTTATTTACAGCGTTAAAGCAGGCTTTGCAGTAGGGGAGCACTATGCAAGTTTTACTTCTAGATTTTGAAGAGTTTGACGAGTTATATCGTTGTTATATGCCGGCATTAAAGCATGGTGGCTTGTTCGTTAAAACTAACTCCCGTTTTGATATGGGTCAACCTTTATCGTTGCGGGTGACTTTGCCAGATGCCTTAGAAGAAGATGTAATTGAAGGCAAAGTAGTATGGATAACGCCGCAAGGCGCACAAAATTCAAACCCACCTGGCGTGGGCGTTGGCTTTTCTGAGGGGAATGAAACGGTCAACGATAAAATCGTAAAATTGCTAGGGACAGCACTTAATTCAGAAAAACCCACCTACACCATGTAAGAGTAGTTATGATTGTAGATTCGCATTGCCATTTAGATAGATTAGATTTTGATAAACTTGGTTTATCGCTTCCTCAAGCATTAGATGCAGCAAGACAAAAACAGGTTGAGCATTTTTTATGTGTGAGTGTCACACTTGATCAATTCCCGAGTATGCTTGAAAAGGTTCAAGCATTTGATGATATTTCAGTCTCATGTGGCGTACACCCTCTAAACCAAGAGCAAGCACTTGATAAAGCGCTGCTATTGTCTTTGGCTCAACACAATAAAGTTGTTGCGATTGGTGAAACGGGTTTAGATTACTATTACTCAAAAGACACGTACTCAGTGCAAAAAGAGAGTTTTGTTGGACACATAGAGGTGGCCAATGAATTACAAAAACCGCTAATTATTCATACCCGAGATGCCCGAGCTGATACCATTGATTTAATGAAAGTCCATGGTGCCGATAAATGCGGTGGCGTTTTGCATTGTTTCACTGAAGATTGGGCTATGGCAAAGCAAGCACTTGATATGGGTTTTTATATTTCAATCTCAGGAATTGTGACATTTAAAAATGCGGTTGAATTAAAAGAAGTTGTGAAGCAAATTCCACTTGATAGATTGCTTATTGAAACTGACTCACCGTACCTTGCGCCGGTGCCGTATCGCGGTAAGACAAACCAGCCTGCATATGTTCAGGACGTGGCGTATTATATTGCTGATTTAAAAGACATTACATATAAAGAACTCGCAACGTCAACGACCAACAACTTCTATGATCTATTTAATTTAGCGAAGCGTAAATAATTTTTATGAAAGCTGCAAACACATCGCTTCCGGAACTTTTACTTGGGCCTATGATCCGCCGGGCTGAAAACGACTGTGTGTGTTTGCAATTCGTTACCTCAACCCCTCGGGACGTGCGTTTTGAGTTTACCGAAACAGAGGTTCAAAACGAGGTAACTGAAATACCGTTGGGTAAATATTGTTTTCTATATATAGTGAATGTAAAACCGAAAAACGCAGAGTTTATTACAGATAAAGCAATAGGCTACACGCTTTATCTTGACGATATTAAAGCCGAGTTATCAGCCTATTGTTATTCACAAGCCACCACACCTGAGTTTGTTATTCCACTAGTATTAAAGCAAGTTTTACACGGCTCTTGTCGCAATCCGCATTATCCTGTTAAAGATTCGTTGGCGACTGCAGATAATACAATTTCTGAGGCGAGATTAAATCAAGCCACCGCACCATCGTTACTATTACTCTCCGGAGACCAGATCTATGCCGATGATGTAGCTGGCCCGATGCTTCAAGCTATCCATACTGTTATTAAGCAGCTTGGTCTTTTTAAAGAAGCCAGAACAAAATATATAAATTTACCTGATAAATTATCTGAGCAATTGTTTGCAAGAACGCCGTATTTACCAAAGACACCGTGGCAAGAACGTTCAAAACGCAGCTTCGGATATTGGCTTCGCAAAGATGACCCTCATTTCACCAGTAGCCATGCGGCGAATCACCTCATTTATCTTGAAGAGTTTGTTGCTTATTATTTATTAGCGCATAGTGAAGCGTGTTGGCAATTATTCGATTTTGAAGAAGCACATTTTAAGAGTGTCAATGCGAAACAAACAACATTATATGAGTTACAAAAAACTAGTTTGAAAGGCTTTGTAAAGAGCTTACCAAAGGTTGCAAGGCTGTTTGCAAACATCTCAACCTTAATGATGTTTGACGATCATGATGTCACAGATGATTGGAATTTAACGGCTCAGTGGGAGCAAAATATTTCGTCTAACCCTGCTAGTCAGAGAATTATCAGCAATGGTTTGTTGTCTTATTGGCTATTCCAAGGGCTTGGTAACGATGCAGGCTCGAAGTCAGGAGCGCTTTTAACTCATTTCAATGCAAGTTTAAAGACGAGTGAATGGCATCTAACTAAATTTGATACGCATCTTCATCAGTTTGATAATTGGCACTATTGCCTTGAAACAACGCCAAAATTGGTTGTGCTAGATACAAGAACCCACCGTTGGCGTAATGAACAAGACTTTAACGAACCCAGTGGTTTAATGGACTGGGAAATGCTGATGTTTCTTCAAACTCAGCTTCAGCATCAAAAAGAAACAATTATAGTGTCTCCTGCGCCAGTATTTGGGGTAAAAGCCATTGAAGCAGTTCAAGCCATTTTCAATGCTTGTGGTCACCCTTTGGTGGTGGATGTTGAAAACTGGATGGCCCATGAAGGCGCAGCAAGAAAACTAATGAATATTTTTAGGCGCAGTGATACGCCGATAGAAACCATTATTTTATCTGGTGACGTACATTATTCGTTTTGTTTTTCTGTGCAAGCTCGTTTTGGGCAACACCATAATCGTATCTGGCAGTTGACCGCATCTGGCATCAAAAATGAGTTCCCTAAGACGCTATTGAAGTATTTTGATCATTTAGATTCTTTTTTATACGCAAGATGGAGCCCACTTAACTTCTTGACTAAGCGCTGGCAAATGAAAGTGACTAAACATCTCTGTCGCTCTGAGCATATGCGTTCACCTTACCTCTTATCTCATGCAGCGATTAGCCTAATCGAGCTTGAAAACAAAAAACTAGCAGGCTACTACCTATTGCATGCTGATGGCACAAAAAGCGATTTCGAACTCTAAAAACCTGTTTATTTTCTAGTGAGTTTTAATTGCTTTGCTATATTTAAAACACTTTGGTGTTTTTGATGGCAGGGTATGAGAGCGACAATTTTATCTTTTTTATTTCTGCTTTTTTTTAATCAATCGGTACTGGCAGTTCCACAGTTTACCGATACCGCGCAGATCATGCGTTCTTACGATTATAGTGCAGGTCTTACGCAAAGCTCTATCACAGCACTTGCTCAAGATCAGTTTGGTTATATTTGGGTGGGCACACAAGCGGGCTTAAATAGATTTGATGGTCATGAATTCAAACAGTTTCAACCGAAACAGCAAGATAAAAACAGCTTATCTGGTGGTTTTATCACCGATATTTGTATTAGTGGTCTAGATGTTTGGATAGGCACACATACTGGGTTAAGCCGATACAATACCCAAAATGGGCGGTTTCATTCTTTCTTGGCAAATGACTATGACGCAATAACATCTGACAGAGTTAATGATTTAACTTGTCAAAGCGCGCATGTGTTAGTGTCGACCGCCAATGGTGAAAGTTATCAAATTAATAAAAGTATGTTAGAAGTAGGTCGCTCTCCAGTAGTTGGTAATTTCATTCGCTCACCAGAGACACAAAATAATAATATTTATTATCTCACTGACAAAGGTTTAATGAAAATCAATGAGCAGCAAGAGCCTCTGTTGCTGTTTGAAGGTGAATTCAAGATGCTTAAGGTCAGGGGGCAAAGAGTATTTCTGCTGTCGAAAAGTGAAAAACTGATAGTTTATGATTTGTTATACAGCAGGGTTTTATGGTCGAAAACGTTTACTGACGTCACGAATATCACCCTCAATAACTTGTATCTTTCGACTAATGAAATACTGCTTGCGACGAATAATGGTGTCTATTTATTCCACTTTGATGGCACATTGTTGAATCATTGGTATAAACGTCAGCAAGCAAATGGCCTTCAAGATAATAATATTTTGTCCGTTATGAGAGACGACAACAATGGAATTTGGATTGGTACAGAAACCCGAGGTTTACATTTTTTTAGCCAACTCAGTGAATCGTTTGGACATGTAAGTACAGATAACTATCCAGATTCGCCTTTGACCACGCCAGACACTCGCAGCTTTGTCATCGATAAACTTGATAGAATTTGGGTAGGCACTTCAGCGGGTGTTTATGTTTTTAATGGGCAAGGGTTTATTGAGTCGCAATTTATTTATAAGGCGTTAGTTGCTATTCAAGGAAGTTTTATTACAAAATTATTTATGTATGGTAGCGATTTATGGATAGCAACGCGTGGTAATGGTGTATTTCGGTTCTCATTTGAGACAGAAACTTTAGAACATTTTAAACCCGATTTTGGCAATGGGCCGGAGTTAAGCTTTAACGACATCACTCTGTATGACGGTGTATTGTTACTTTCTTCAAGAACAATGGGTTTAATGTTCTTTAACGAAAATACGAGTAAGCTAATGCCGTATTTTGCAAGTTCACTTGATGCACCTTCTCATGTTTCTTCATTACTTGTTGTAAAAGAAGAGCTCTGGTTTGGTAGTATTGGTAATGGGTTATTCCGCTACAAAGAGGATGAACTTCAACAAATAAACACATCAGATGGTTTATTGTCAAACTTGGTTTTTATGCTTGTTCAAGATGCCTATGGCAGAATATGGGTTGCCAGTGAGCAAGGGATAACGCTTATTCATAGTGACTTCAGTATCGATCGTACTTTCACACAAAAAGAAGGATTAAGTAATACTGCAATTTGGGGCCTTATTTATGATGGATTAGGGCATGTTTGGGCTGGCACAAGTGGTGGTCTAAGTCGTATTGATATTAGTAACTTTAATGTACACAACTTTTCGCCTACTGATGGTATTCAAGACAATGAATTTAATTACAATGCAGCGTGGTTGGCACCGGATGGCCGGTTATTTGTAGGTGGCGCGAAAGGATTCAATCAATTTTATCCTCAGAAACTTGATGTAGATAACTCAGCAAGGCCTTTGTTAGTCAGCGAAATTGAACTACTGGGCGAGTCACTTAAGCCTGCAGAAGGCTCAGTATTGTCGGTTGCCCCTGAGCTGGCTGAAGGACTAGTTCTAAAGCATAACCAAGACATTATCTCTTTAAACTACTCCAGTTTAGATTATGGTGCAGAGCAAAATCAGTTTTATTATCGTGTTAAAGGTTTAAGCGAACAATGGTTAAAACTTGCAAATGGGGTAAGACAAGTAAGTCTATTAAAACTTAAACCGGGAAACTACATTGTCGAAGCTTATACCATCAACCGTTTTAATGTTGCTTCACCAGTTCATAAATTTTCCATCAGTATTGCAGCGCCTTGGTGGTGGAATGCTGGTTCTAAAACCTTTTATATTTTTTTGTTATTAACTCTCATAGCCTCAGTTGTTTATGCTCGTCAACAGCGATACAAAAGAGTTGTTCGGGACAATATAAAAATGTCAGAATTAAGGCAGCGTTTAGAGTGGTCACTTTGGGCCAGTGGAGACGAACTGTGGGATTGGCATGTTAATAGCAACAAAATATATCGGCATACAGTGTCTTCGAAAGTTGACTATGGAGATACGAGTACAGTCATGACCATAGACGATTTTGATCAATTCGTTCATCCAAAAGACTGCATATTGGTTGAAGAGACACTAAGGGAGTGCATAGAAGGTAAAACAGACAGCTATGAAATAGCTATACGAGTTAAAGATTTATTTGAACAATGGACTTGGGTGCTTGATAGAGGAAAAGTTGTCAAGCGAGACCAAAATGGCAAAGCAACGCGTATAGCAGGGGCATTAAAGGACATTGCAGAGCTAAAGAAAAATCAAGAAGCATTACAAAAGTTAAACGAGCAGTTAGAAATTAATGTGGCAATGCGTACAGATGAACTTTACAAAAAGAATCAGAAGCTAGAACAAGCCATGATGGAGCTGCAACATACGCAACAAGAGCTGATAGAAAGTGAAAAAATGGCTTCACTTGGTAGTTTGGTAGCTGGAGTCGCTCACGAGATAAACACGCCGTTAGGTGTTGCATTGACTGCACTTACATACAACCAAGAAAGTTTAACTACAATTGAATATAAGCTCGAAAATAAATCATTGAGACAGCAAGATCTAGATAATGCAATAAATGAGCAAAACCAAGGCTATGAACTGATTTTAAGAAATTTAGATAGGGCGCAAAGCCTTATTAGTAACTTCAAGCAAGTTGCTGTTGACCAATCAAGTGAACAAGCAAGAAACATCTTTATAAAATCTTACGTAAAAGAGGTTTTTGATTCATTGGTACCCTTAACAAAAGGGAAGCAAATAGATATTGATATTGAGGGCGAAGATTTTGAATTGCACACTTATCCTGGCGCAATATATCAAATAATTACTAATTTATTGAACAATTCGATGATCCATGGTTTCGAAGGTGTTGAGTCAGGCAATATTAAAGTGTCTATATGTAGAGGTGAGGAATTTTGGCATCTAAGCTATGATGATAACGGTAAAGGAATGAATGCTGAAATCCTTAAAACAATCTTTGACCCTTTCGTTACAACTAAGCGAAATCAAGGCGGATGTGGCTTAGGCATGCATATAGTCTATAACTTGATAACGCAGCTTTTAAAAGGGGAAATCAAGTGTAACTCTTCATTAGAGGAGGGAATCACTATAAAACTTAAATTGCCTTTCGAATTTCTTTAGTATTGCCTATTTAAATTGCTCAGTATCAAATTTTCGGTTGTGTAGCATTTTAATGTGTTACCTGATTTTATATACTTAAAACACTAAAATAATATAATTACTTTGAGGTTATAGATGACTCAGCTTTTTCCAAAATCACGATTAAAATGGGCCTGCAGAAGGGGAATGCTAGAACTTGATGTACTGCTAGGACCGTTTGTCGATGACGCTTTTGATGAGTTATCTGAATCTGATAAATTAGTTTTTCAGCGCTTACTAGAAGTCGAGGATCCTGATTTATTTGCTTGGTTTATGGGCCATGAAAAGTGTCCTGATCCACAGCTAAACAAAATGGTTCAGTTCATACTTGGCCGCGTTAAGGTATAAAATTCTATTTGAAGACAACCGGCAAGACTTCAAAGTCATAGCGCTTTTCTTGTCGGTGTTAAGTTATGTCACTTTTATCGTATTTGCACACCTACTTTCTTTCTTATTTATTTGTATTGCTGCGGTTTTAGTGTTTTCATTTTTTTATAAATACACGAAAAAGAGAACACCACTTCGGGGAGCGATTTTACTTGATTGTGAAGCCAATTACATTGAAGTGCATTGTGAAAGGCCGTTGTCTGGGCAAGTTGTTTCAGCACAGCTACAGTTTTCAGTTTTAGCTATAAAAATCAGAACGATTCAAAAAAACTCCGACACCATATTCTTTGCGGCCTCTTCGTTGAGTGAAAAAGATTGGCGAAGATTGTGCCGATCTGTTTTGAACGATGACAATACCAACCCTCAAAATGACCCGAGCATTTAAGAGGATTGGTTTTGCAGATCGAGGACTGATTTAGTTTATGGTTTCAAAACAGTCGGTGTTGGGTTCTCGCTTTGTTGTGGGTAGTCGAGTGTGTAGTGTAAGCCTCGACTCTCTTTACGCTCTAA
>CAYZOE010000043.1:0-34471 GCA_964479805.1 uncultured Pseudoalteromonas sp.
AAAGTGCCGATTTAGACTATAAGCACCTGTCATTTAACTATGACACGCGCTTTATTTTAGAATCAGAGCAATTAGATAGCGCACGACCTATGTTAGCAACAGCATCTGCCTCTGATATCGATTATTTTAATGTATTTAATGTACCTTTTATTTATGGTGCACCTTGGTTAGAAACACAATCAGACAGCGACGTCATCGTGATTGATAAAAAGGTCAACGACCATTTTTTCTCTGGTGAAAACTCGGTTGGACAATTTATCAAAATTAATAAACAACCTCTAAAAATTGTTGGTGTAATGGATTTATCAAAGTTCAAATATCGCATTTCCAATGTGCGCTTTAACATTCGATACATTGACTTAGCTATTGTTCCTATGGCAACAGCCGAAAGAATGAACCTACCTCGGGTTGGCTATATGCCTTGCCAAAAAAAAGAAGAAAGCCATATTAGAGAGTATCGCGAAGATAATATTTCAGCACTTAAATCTGCTGAATGTGGCTATATTCAAACTTGGATAGAGTTCGATAAGCAAACTCATCAGCAACAACTCGCCGCAGCGACTCTATGGGCGCGCAATTATACGCAGCAGCAAGCAAGCCTTGGCCGGTTTCCTCATAAAGAAAAATATAAGCTTAACGATTTACAGTTTCTCCTCGACAAACTTTTACAATTTATGCGTTGGGAAAAAGTCTACCTGCAGTTTTCTTATCTGCTATTCGCAATTTGTTTAGTGAATACCGTGGGCATTTTGCTTGCGAAATACCAGTCTAAAAACAAGCTAGTTTCGCTCTATCGTGCGCTAGGTGCGAGCCGATGGTATATCGTAAAAATACACCTGATTGAAATAAGCCTAATCTCCTTTGCTGCCATTATTGCCGGTTTACTATTCGCCCAATTAGGCCTTGAACTGATGTTCCAAGTCAGTATGTATCAGATGGACTACGCAGCAGATCCAAGCTTACATAAACAACTATTCATTATGGATTATAGCTTTGCATTGACATCTGGTGCGTACATTTATGCCGCTATTTTAATTGCAGGTTTATATCCGGTTTACCGTATCAGTGGTATTTCACCAGCATCGCAGCTTAGGGGGTAGGCATGTCTTTAAAGCATATTTTAAAATTAATGTTAAAACAAAAAAGTATCTCGATACTAATTATATTCCAAGTTGCTATTACCCTTATGATCGTGAGCAATAGTGCCTTCATTAGTTATGCAACACTGACAAACTGGTTAATTCCATCAAATCTTGAAGAACAGCAAATCTTAAATGTGGTCACCAACGTCTATGATGACCAAGTCGACAAAGGGCAATTAATTGAGCGCGACCTAACTACAATTCGAGCTCTCCCTGAAGTTGTATCAGCCACATATAGCGGCGAAGAAAATGTCATTGATACACGTCGTTCAAGCAATATAGTTTATACTGATAACCTTGATGAAAATGCCAAAGATCATGCCACTGCACTGTTTGGTGTTGACCAACAGGGCGTTGATTCACTCATGTTAAATATAAGCAGTGGTCGTGACTTCTACGCAAATGAATTTGTGGTGGGTGATGCAGCAACGACATCAGCCAGTGTTGCACTTATCAGTGATGATTTGGCTCAAACGTTATTTGAAAATGCTTCGCCTCTGGGCCAAACTGTGTTTTTAAATACCGCCAAAACGCCTTATCAAATTATTGGTACTTTTGAAGATAAAATGCTGGGTGAAGCCGCCACCTATGAACAGGTTTGGTATCACGGTATGGTCATTCCTGAAGCCATTTATGGTCGAAGCAACGAAGTAAACTATATTATTCGTGTTAAACCAAACACCTCAGAAAAAATTTTAGAAACACTAGAGACTCAACTTTATCAAGAATCTGGACGAATCGTGTCTCGTGTAGAGTTTTCTGCTCGTGCTAAAAAGCGTTTATGGGATGGCAGAAGTAGCTTCGCGTTTGTGATGTTTGCTATCAGTGCGTTAGCTTTACTCATCACTTCGTTAGGTATTATTGCGCTTGTTACGTTTTCAGTCAAAATGCGTCATAAGAACTTAGGTATTTTAAGAGCGCTTGGTGCAAGTAAACATATGGTGTTAAAGAATTTGATTATTGAAAACTCGCTGCTAGCATTGGTAGGCTTAGTAATAGGCTTCTTTTTATCTTTGTGGCTCAATATAGCACTTTTACAGACGCTTGGCGTGCAAGGTACTCCTGACATTATTGTTGGCATATTGGTCACCTTGTTAGTCTGGTTGTTGACCTGCTTTGCCGCTTATTTACCAGCAAGAAAAGCAACGTTAATTGCTCCAGCGCAAGTCACTAAAACAAATTAATAATTTACAGCAATAAGCATAAAAGAGGCCTTGAGCCTCTTTTATGCCAATTTAGAATGGAATGAAAAATAATAATATGCAGCAAAGAAAAGTTCTGATCATCGATGATAACCCCGATGTCGTAAAAGCGCTCAGAGTACTATTTTTGATTAATGATATTGAATGCGATGGCGCAACTTGCCCAGAGGAAGGCATGACTAAACTGCAGCAAGATGGCTTTGATCTCGTCATTCAAGACATGAACTTCACACGAGATACCACTTCAGGTGAAGAAGGCGAAGCGCTTTATCACCGAATTAGACACTTTGATCCAGACCTCCCTATTATTCTACTCACTGCTTGGACTAACCTTGAAATGGCCGTGGCACTGATAAAAGATGGCGCAGCCGATTACATTGCCAAACCTTGGGAAGATCAAAAACTGCTGACAACTGTCAGAAATTTACGAGAAAGCTATCAACTGCAACAGCAGCAACTAAGCAATCACGTCAAGCAAAGATCAAGGTTACAACTCCTTAGTGATAACTTCGATCTGGCTGGCATGGTATTCGCTGACAACAGCATGATTAACCTTGTTGAGATGGCAACCCAAGTGGCCCATTCTGATGCACCCATTCTGATTACGGGTCCAAATGGAGCGGGCAAAGAAAAAGTTGCCGAACTCATCGTCGCTAACAGTCAATATAAAAATGCCCCATTTATAAAAGTTAATGCTGGCGCTTTGCCCACAGATTTGATTGAGGCCGAATTATTTGGTTCAGAAGCAGGCGCCTATACTGGGGCAAATAAAGCCAGAGAGGGCCGTTTTGAAGCAGCCAATGGTGGGACTTTATTTCTAGACGAAATTGGTAACCTCCCCCTTTCCGGTCAACAAAAACTACTTAGAGTATTACAAAGTGGCGAATTTGAACGCGTAGGGAGTACCAAAACTCGCAAAGTCTCAGTTCGTATTATCAGCGCCACCAATACTAATTTACCTCAAGCTATTGCCAACGGTGAGTTTAGAGAAGACTTATACTATCGACTCAATATGATTGAGTTAAAACTCCCCCCTCTGGCCCAAAGAAAAGACGATATTCCCCTGTTAGTTCAATCGTTTCTTGAGTCAGATAAAACGCTCAGTGCCAATGCAGAACACACATTAATGGCGCACTCATGGCCAGGCAATGTGAGAGAATTACAAAACGTGCTTGGAAGAGCCGCACTACTTTGCCAAGACAACACTATTGAAAGTAAAGACTTAGGCATTACACTGTCAAAAGTACCGATTGAAGATAAAGTAGAGTACAGTTTGCAGGACATCCAAAGTGCACTCGATAAAAATCAAGGTATTGTGGCTAAAGCAGCGCGAAGCTTAGGACTGAGTCGTCAGGCATTTTACCGCCGTATGGAAAAGTTCGGATTAAAATAATGCAGCACAATGAGATAAGTTTATTTCACAAAACAGGCTTCTCTTTACTGGCCTGCTTTACCTTGTTTTGGCTCATTTATGCAGCTGGTAGTCAATTCGGATATCAGGGAGTTTGGCTTGCCGCTGTTGCGTTTACATCTTCATTTATATGCTTATCTTCTACCCTACTCTATTTTGTTAGCTTCCAACAAAAACAGCTTGATGCTTTACATGATGGCATTAAAAGCTTCAAAGATGGCGACTTTTCTATTCGTATTCATCCAGATGGCGATAAACACTTAGCCCCCATACTAGACTTATATAACGACCTTGCTCGTAACCTTACTGAGCAAAGACAAACTCTAAGCCAAAAAGAACATTTGTTAGATAGTATTATTCAAGCTTCGCCTATGGCAATTGTGCTTTTTAACCCATTTAAACAGGTGGTCTATCACAATCAGCAAGCGAACGAGCTACTACAAGTTGCTGGCTCGCTAAAAGGCAAAGAGCTATATGGCTTACTTGATAACGTCAGTACACCAATTCGCTCCTTTTTTCTTGAGCAAGACTCTGGCATTGTCAGCTTTGAACACAATGATTTAAAACATAGTTATTATATTGCTAACCAAACCGTCACTTATAACCACCAACCCCACCAGCTTGTTTTATGTAAAGACTTGTCTTTAGAAATTGGCAAAGAAGAGCTACAGCTTTGGAAAAACGCCATTCGTTTAATCAGCCATGAACTCAACAATTCATTGGCCCCAATTTCTTCGCTCACATCGTCTGCAGAAGCCATTTTAGAAAAAAATTCGCATCAAGACTTACTCCCTGACATTTTGCAAACCATTAACCAAAGAGCCTCTAATCTGAATACTTTTATCGCAAAATATGCCGAATTTGCCCGTTTGCCAAAACCAAATATCGGCAAACAGAGCCTAGCTTCAACACTGCAGAATGTTCAAAAACTCTATACCTTTGAACTATTAGCCGACTTACCATGCGAATATGCCTACTTCGATGTATTACAACTCGAACAAGTGTTAATAAACCTACTTAAAAACGCCCATGAATCAGGATCAAATGTATCTGATATTGGCATTAAAGTCGTTAAAGAGTACGACAGAGTTCGTTTTGCAATTGTCGATAGAGGCCAGGGGATAATACAAGGCAAGATCAGTCAAGTTACCCTGCCATTTTTTTCAACCAAACAAGGCGGTAGTGGACTTGGTTTGAGTATATGCTCTGAAATAATCAACGCGCATCAAGGCCAACTAAAGATCAAAAATCGCACAAACGGTGGAATTATGGCCGAATTTGACATTCCATTAAGGTTTTCAAAACAAATTATTAAAAAAATCATAACTCATTGATAAGTATAAAAATATGAATATATTCATAAAGCAATCCAAGCAAATATGTAATGGGGTGTAATAAATTTAAGCATAAAAATCGCATTAAGTAGTATAAATCTGTTTCAATCTAGGATAAATTAGTTCCCATAATGCGTTAAATACAACTCAAGCAGTAACTAGGTTGTAATGAGAAATAACTCACTACACGTGTTAATAGGCTAAAAGGAAGCAACCAAAACCAAAGCAAAACTACCGTCGGATGAGTGTAGTGCTTAGATTTAATGTATGACGACTTATGAATATATTCATAAGCGATTAAAGGAGCTAACTGTGAAATTTGAAACCAGACAAAATATGGCCAATGAAATTTGGCAAATAGATGCTCGCTCGGCGCTCGATAAAGTGCATCAACAAATTAAAAACAATACATTAAATTCTCTGCCTAATCTTCAGAACCAGCGGCATGCCCATGGTGCAATACAATCTTATTGGCATAGTTGTTTTAAGCTAATGGCACCACTTCAAGTTCAAATTGAATACGTTAACACAACTGGTTCAAATGAAAGTGTTGAATTGAAAAATACTGGGCCAGCTATTATTGATCTCGAGAGCTGGCGCATAGAAGTTGGTGAAACTGGCGAAACTTTATTCACCTTCCCTCGCAATAGTTATATTAAGCCTAATCAAATAATTAAAGTTGAACAGCAGCAAAGCATTTTCATGTTTAACAAGCTCAGTCCAGTGTTCAAACAATGTGGTTGCCATATTAGATTATTAGACGCTGAAGGCAGTGTGGTTAGTGCTTGGATTAATGGTCGAAAGGCGCATGAGTCAATTATCATATCGCACATTAGCCATGATACAAACACAAACCGCAATAAAGATAAAGATCACATTGAGTTAATCAACTTAAGTACTTCTTGGGCAGATTTATCTGGTTGGACTTTACACATCAAGGATGGTCCTGAATTTACCTTTGCTCAAATGGCAAAAATGGAGCCCTGCTCTGAACTAAAAATTTACGCTAACCATAATGAGCCTGGTTGCTATTCATTCAAGAGCTTGACTCCTATTTTTCAACAAACAACAAGCACCGTTGCATTATTAGATAAAAATAAGCAGCGTGTTAACGAATATCACTTTGCATAACTCCCTTAGCTTCATAGTGATTTGGGGGGGCGTTAGCCCCCTTTTTTTTAAAATGATATGATGCTGGCTTAAAATAACAATAGAGCTCAGGGATATGATTTTATATACACTTTCAACCATTCTACTGATTGTACTGGGTATGCTCACTTTTGTGCCTAAGTACCAAGATGCCATCAACCGCTTTTCTACAGGTATTAACTTTTTCCTTACCTTAATTGCAACATTATTTGGTGTACTATTAGCTATGGCATTTGCCAACATAGAAGAGGAACAAAAAGAAAAAGAACACGTCATTAAGCTCATGCAAGCAACCATCGCCGCCATTGAGAGTTCTTATGATTACTCTGAAGATCTGTATGAGTTTTACTTAAATCTGCCAAAGGAAGATAAAACACGTGCACACTTTTTTGATAAAAACCCGTTACCATTTCCTGATTACCTCAACACGTTTATGAGGCAAAGTCTGGTAAACAGAACACTTTCAGAAGAAACACTGATAGACTTAAACGAGTATAAGTTTAATTTACAGAAAACCAGCAATGTCAATCAACCGCAAATTTATCTTGTGTTATTAACGTATACGATTGAAACATTGCGTCTAGAAATTGACTATCAAAAAGGTGAGAAGACACTGCCGGAATTAGAACAAGCTATAGTCAATAACGATAGAAAATTTAATTTAGCTTTGGACAAATTAAAGAGTTCTAACCTTTAAACTGTTTTCACCCATTTAAAAATTAGCAAAGCGAGTAGTCAACACTCGCCTAAATTTTAGTTTTGTTTCTCGTTTCTCAAGAACCCTAACTAATGATTTCAAATTCAATGTGGCATTGCTCTTGTTCAGATAGCAAGGTTTTAAGACGCTCAGCAATGTCTTCGGCATTATCATTCAAGAAAAAGTCAAAGCCAGCCCCATTCCCATCAATGATAATAGAAAGCCCTTCATCAATTGCTGTGACTTTTGAAATGCGTTTAATCTCGATACTTTGACTGTTCTCAGTACCGAGAAGAGTATGCAATGATTTATTCTTTATTTTTAACACACCGCCGTCACGACGGATCTGTTTGGTTAAGGCGTTATCTTGTTTATACTTAGGGTGAAATCGATAACATTGACCTGCTAACACAATCGCCATGCAAATGACGAGATAATCAGGTAACACTCGCTCTTCGATACTAAAATGTCCTATCAAAAGTAAGCCAGTCAAACTGAGTACCAGCCCCATTAGTGCTTTATCTGACACTCTTAATTCTGATATTTTCAAAATAATCCCCTCGCTTATTTTTATATACACGGTATCCGATGGTGTTTTAGTGTGCAAGTAACGAATGCAAAACACAGTAAAAAAGCATCGAAGCCTTTAATTAACAACGCAGTGTTTTAACCAAAAGCAAAGATGCTTCGAGTAGGAGTCTTCAATACGCAAATGCACCAAAGCCTGTTTCAAGGGAAATTTAGATAAAAAGTTTTACTTATTTAATTAAAAGTAAACTCCAGCACATCAAAACACGCACCTAACGTGTGGTAGTCACATTTAGCACCCGCTTCACTCTTTTGATTACTGTATTTTTGATTCGCACCTGTCAATACTCTGAACCAAGCACCGAAATCGTGATCTACAAAGTGCTGCCAACAATAATTCCAAAGCGCGCTGTATTGTTCTAGGTATTGTGGCTGTTTAGTCTCAGCAAACAACATGGCTGCAGCAGCAAAGCTTTCGGCTTGTACCCAGAAGTATTTATCGCTATCACAGGTTTGGTAGTCAGTATCAAAGCCATACACTAAACCACCGTGGAAGGTATCCCATGCCTTGCTATATGCAATATCAAATAGGTACTGTGCTTTTTCAACAAACTCAGGTCGCGCTTCAAAGGTATTAAGTTGCATCAGTAATTTAGCCCATTCTGTTTGGTGACCTGGTTGAAAACCCCAAGGGCGATACAAGTTTTTTGGGTCGCCTTTGTTGTATTCAAGATCTGGCACTAACTCTGACGTAAAGTGCTCATATACTAGGCCTAAACTTTGCGCTGAAAGCTCAAAACAAAAACGATTGGCTAGATGCTGTGCTTTTTCAAGATAAATAGGAGATTGAGTCGCATCATAGGCTGCGATTAACGCTTCACAAATATGCATATTTGCATTTTGACCGCGGTAGTCACATAAGCTGCCATCATCGTAAATGGTATCGGCATAGATACCCTCTTCAACTTGCCAAAATCGCGATTCCAGCAAGTCGAATGTTTCACTAATTTTAATATCAGAGTCAATTACACCCGCTTTATAACAATGAGCGTAACTCAGCAATACAAACGCATAACCATAAGCTTGCTGAGTCATGTCTTGCGGCTGGTTGTTTTGCAAAGTCCACGCATAAGCTTTAGATGATTCACGCCAATGCTGTTGCTCTACATAGTCCAAACCATGCTTTGCAATGACTAAGTAATCGTCGTTGTTTAACAGCTTTGCAGCACGACAAAAGTTAACAACCATACGTGTGCTACTAACAAGCTGGCGAAACCCATTATTAAATGTTGTGCCATCGTCTAAGTAGTTTTGAAAATAACCACCAAGCTCATTGTCGACACAACGGCCTTTATAAAAATCGACGATTGATTGGCTGTGCGTTGTTAAAAATTCTGAGGTATAAAAATTCACGTGTTTTTCTCTAAAAAGGCAGCATCGTAAGTGCCACTAAATTGTTTGTGAAATAAGTCGCTGACTTGTATGAAGCTTGGTAGTGCAGGGAAAGCACCTTGTGTCGACACGGCGATTGCACCTGCGCAACTAGCAAAAGCCACAGCACTTTGAATTTGTGCTTCGCTTAAAAGTAAGCTTTCAAGATAGATAGTTTCGCTAAGCAAATATAAAATCGCACCAATAAAGCCATCACCGCCGGCTGTAGTATCAATGACTTGCGTTTTAGCAGGGCTTACAAAACCGCGGAACTGTTTACTCACATACTCAATCTCATCACCGCCATTGGTGATCAAAATAAGCTTACAATTTGCAGCTAAACAATCAGATAAGTACTGTTCAGAATGACCTTGAGATAACAACTCAAACTCTTCTTTGGCAAACTTGACGACATCAGCTTGTTTCACCACTTGGTTCACCAACGCAATATCGATGTGTTGATCTTTCCAAAGGTTGGCGCGCAAATTCACATCAAAACAGACCTGTAAGTTAAGCGCTTTTGCTTGTTCAAGCACTGTTTGCGTCGTTGCCACAGCGCCTAACTCAGTCAACGTATTACTGCACAAATGTAGTAGGCTGTTCTTTGCAAACCAGGCCTTGTTTACTTGTTCAGGCTCGAGTAAAAGGTCAGCGCTGTCTTTTCGCATAAATGTAAAGCTTCTGTCACCGCTTGCGTCTAAATGCACAAAAGCCAGAGGTGTGGGTGCAGTCTCGTGTCTTAACGTAAACTGCGTATCTACACCATAATGAGCAAGACTGTGAATTAAATACTCACCAAACGGATCGCTCCCCACTTGTCCGGCAAATTGCGCCCGCCCACCGAGTTTGGCCAAAGCCACCGCAGCATTGGCAGGCGCCCCACCGGGAAATTGTCGATAATCGTTAATGTTTAAACCATCTTGTTGTTGGCTTTGAAACTGCAAAAAGTCGATCAGCGCTTCGCCATAACATAACACCCCACTCATGCAGCACTCACCTCTTGCGTTCGACCTCTATACTGGCTCATAGCAAAAAATATAATGTAGACATAAGCGAATACCGGCACTAAGAAACTCACTTGTACTGAGAACTTATCAGCGACAACCGCTTGAAGTAGAGGGAAAACAGCACCGCCAACTATTGCTTGACATAGTAAGCCCGAGCCCTTTGCTGTTAGTTGACCAAGACCACGAATTGCTAAACTGAAAATCGTTGGGAACATGATTGAGTTGAAGAAACCAACCGCTAATACGCTCCACATTGCTAACTTGCCGGAACTAAATACAGTGAGCATCAATAGCACCGCGGCCATGACAGCATTTAAGGCTAATACCAAGCTTGGTGCATATTTACGCATCAAAATTGAGCCGATAAATCGACCTATCATCGCGCCGCCCCAGTAGTAAGCCACCATATTGCCCGCTTGTTTTGCCGTCAAACCGCCAATTTCAGGGCGTTCGAAGTAATTCACTAAGAATCCACCAATAGAGACCTCAGCACCCACATATAAGAAAATACCCAGCGCCCCCATAACAAGGTGCTTTTGCTGCCAAATTGAATCGCTCACTTCAACGTCTTTTTGCTGTTCAAAATTCAGCTTAGGCAGTTCGATAAATTTGAACGAACAAGCCACTGTGATGGCTGCCAGTGCGATTAAAAAATAAGGCAGTTGAACTTGCTCTGCACCGGTACTGTTGCTGGTTGCCGAAAGAATAAAAAACGTACCAAACAATGGCCCAGCCGTATGACCCAATGAATTAATCGCCTGTGCCAAATTCAAGCGACTGGCCGCATGCTCTGGCTCGCCTAAGCAATTAACATAAGGGTTTGCAGATACTTGCAACACGGTAATACCGCCTGCAAGTACAAATAGTGCGCCTAAGAATAACGCATACTCTTTCACGCTTGCTGCTGGAATAAACAGCAAGCAGCCCAGAGCTAAAGTCAATAAGCCAATAAACACGCCATTGCGATATCCAAACTTAGCCACCACGCGACCAGCTAATGGCGACACTAAAAAGTAAGCACCGAAGAAACAGAACTGCACCAACATAGCTTGGGTATAGCTAAGTGAAAATTCTGCTTTCAAGAATGGGATCAAAATGTCGTTTAACGCGGTAATAAAACCCCAAATAAAGAACAAGCTGGTCATGGCATAAAACGCCATTTTTTGATTAATTTGCTTTGCCATGATTACTTCGCCTTAGAAGTTGCAACTAAAGGAGCTACGACTGAATAAGATGGTGGACGATGCTCAAGTGCACCACCAAACTCGGGGCTGGCTTTTGTATCTAGGGTAAATTCTAGTAGCTGTGGCGCATTAATATGGGTTTCGTCAATCCAGCTATTTAGCGTGTCTTTACCATTGATTTTTAGCTTTTTAATGTAAATGTGCTCGGCGCTTGCAGCTGGCGCTTGAATGGTAATATTACCAATTTTTGCCTGTTCAAATGCTGGGCTTGATAACACCATGTCTGCTCGACCCGGGTAAAACGGATACATGCCTAATGCCGAGAATACATACCAAGATGACATCTGACCTAAATCGTCCTGGCCTGGAATACCAGACACTGAGTTATGCCAAAGTTGTTTCATGGTCTCACGCACCGTTTGCTGCGTTTTATATGCATCGCCTGTGTATAAATACATCCAAGGCGTGGCAATTGATGGCTGATTAGATACGTCAGCATATTGCGCTGAGTCACGATATAACACCCAAGTACCATCAGGTTTACGAAAATGTGAATCTAAGCGCTCAGACATTATCTCATCACCACCTAATAATTGGCTTAGTCCTTTGCCATCGAACGGTAACATCCATAAATACTGGGCAGGACTGCCTTCGACAAATAAGTGGCCACTGAATGGGTCAAACGCTTCTTTCCAGCTACCGTCTTTATTACGGCCTTGAATATAGCCAAGCCCTGCTGTTGCTTTTGAGTTATATAGATTTTTCCAATAACCTGAACGCATTAGCATTTCAGTGCTATGTAAGTCTTTACCCAAGCGCGCTGCAAATTGTGACATGGCAAAATCGGCGGAGACTTGCTCTAATGTTTCACTCGCACCCTCCCACGAATTAGATTGATCAGATAAGTAATTCAGCGTTAGCCACTCATCTAAAGACGGTTTTTGGCCACGACAAAAAACAGGGCAACCTACGTCAGATAAGTCGTACTCTGTTGGCACTGTTGAGGCTTTGTATAAAGACTGATATGCACCTTCGATATCAAACTTATCTGCGCCAAATGCCACAAAGTTGGCAATGGCAATCGCTGATGGATCGCCACTCATCACCCCTGTTGGGCCATTGTTGTGCGTCCATCTGTCCCAAATACCATTAAATTGATTAGCTTGATTGAATAGCGACTGAGCAATATCACTGGCAACTTGCGGGTGCGTTAAACTCACTAACTGTAGTTGTGAACGATATACATCCCAGCCTGAGAAGTTCGCGTACTGCGCCGTTTGCTTTTCAGTGATATTATGAACTTGTTGATCAAAACCTCGGTACTCGCCGTTCACATCACTAAAAATATTTGGATGAAATTGACTGTGGAATAACGCCGTATAGAAAGTCGTCAGTAAATCTTTATCGTCAGACTTCACTTTCACGCGACTTAGCGCATCGTTCCAACCCGCATAGGCTTTGTCTTTTATTTGCGCAAAGCTTTGCTGAGCTTGTTCTTTGGCAAGGTTCTCACGGGCATTGTCTAGGCTTACGTAAGAAATACCCACACGCATTGTCACTGGTTTTTCCGCTTTAACGTCTAAATCAACCCATAAACCAGAGCCTTTTCCCCACTCTGGCACTCCGGTTTCACCATAGCCCATACCACCTTGACTTGACGTTGCATTGGCTGTGATCTTGTCATCAACATACGCACCGCTGCCTGTGATCGGCGCATCTATCTTCGCAACAAAATGCAGCGTGTAATAATCGCGACGATTATATTCGCCTAAGTAACCGCAAAAGTTACCACTGGTGACATAACCACTCACCTCTCCTTTTTCTAAATCCACTTGGGTAAACGCATCACCACTGCCCAGCTGCGAATAAGCCGTTCTGAAAATAAGCTTGGCTTGCTCTGGCGAGTCAAAGGTAAATTCGGCAATACCTGTTCTATCGGTTGCAGATAAACGTACATCAATACCCGAATCTAGGCCAACTTGGTAATAACCCGGAATGGCAGTCTCATCATCATGGCTAAAATTCGCGCCATAATAAGCATTAATTTTATCGGTCGCAGGAGAGTGCTTAATAGCTTGATTAAACGGTAAAACTGGCACATCGCCAGACGCACCCAAACACCCTGTGCCAGACAAACGGGTAAAAGAAAAACCCTTTAAACGCGTCGCTTGCCAGTTGTAGCCGCCCGGTGACACAGGAACACGCACATTGTCTTTATTAATGCGCTTGCTGATCCCTTCGCTTTCTTTCAATAACGCTTCAGTGTAAGCGTGCTCTGGGCCAAAGTTGAACATACCAAATGGCTGCACTGCACCCGGCACAACGTTTGCTGCTTGGCGATGGTTAAAAGGACCTTTTGTACCAATAAACGGATTCACAAATCTGGCAGGATCGTTTAAATAAACGTCCGTGGTGTTAGATTGTTGCTTATATTCAGTCGTCTGAGCACTCGAATCATTATTGCGGTTGTCATCGCACCCACTTAGTAACAAGCTTAATGAAACCAAAGGTGAAAACAGGCGCAAAGTATTTGAAAAAATCGTTCTCATAGTCATCTCCTTACTTCAACAGGTTATTATTAGCTGGGTTACTCATCGATGGCGGTCGAGCAGATAATGATTGCCCAAATGATTTGTTAGGTTTAGCTGACATCGTAAACTCTAATGTTCCACCAGCTATTATGTCATCGTGAGTGATATAGCTTCGCTCAAGCCTTTTTCCATTCAAGCGTGCATACTTTACATATTTGTTTTTCTTAGAAAGACCTTTTGCAACCACAGTAAATTGTTTGTCGTTTGCCAATGCTAAAGAAATTTTAGGTAACTGCGGTGCACCTAATGCGTAAGTTAAATCGCCCGGTGATACTGGATAGAAGCCCATTGCAGAAAATATATACCACGCCGACATTTGGCCCACATCGTCGTTACCAGCAAGGCCATCAGGCTTATCTGAAGACAGCGTATCCATGATTTGACGAATACGTGCCTGAGTACGCCATGGCTCGCCCGCATAGTTGTAAAGATAAGCAATATGGTGGCTTGGTTCATTACCATGTGCATATTGACCAATTAGCCCTGCAATGTCCTCATGCTCTTTGATTTTTTCGTAAGACAGCTCAGTTTCAAACAACTCATCTAATCGTTCTACAAACTTCTTGTCGCCACCTTTTAGCTTAATTAAACCGTGCACGTCTTGTGGTACATAGAAGCTGTACTGGTAGCTGTTACCTTCGGTGAATGCCCCCATGTATTTTGCTTCTTGCGGATCAAAATTTGGATTCCATGAACCATCTTTCATGCGACCACGCATAAAGCGCACTTCTGGGTCAAACACGTTTTTATAGTTTGTGGCACGCTCGTAGTATTCAGCCGCTGTTTTCTTATCACCAAGCGCCGTTAAGAATTGACCAATCGTATAGTCATCATATGCATATTCTAAAGTGATAGACGTTGATTCAGGTAACACGTCTAGCGGTATATAACCATATTGTTTGTACTCAGGAATGGCGTCGTAATGCGGGTGATTTGCAGTATCAATGATGGCTTTTTTAGCAAGCTCAACATCGAAATCACGAATGCCCTTTAGGTACGCATCAGCAATAACTGATACCGCGTGATAACCGATCATCGTCCACGTTTCATGTGCTTGGAAAGACCAGATAGGTAGCATTTTGTCATGGCTCTGCTGATAATGATCAAGCATTGAAGAGATCATATCTGATACTTTTTCAGGCTCAATGTAAGTCAATAATGGATGAAGTGCGCGATACGTGTCCCATAGCGAGAATAGTGTGTAGTGAGTGTGATCTTTCGCTTGGTGAATTTCACCATCAACACCTCGATATTGACCGTTCACGTCTTGATAAACACTAGGTGCTTGCAGTGCGTGATAAACTGATGTGAAGAACTGACGCTTTTCAGACAGCGAGCCTTCTACTTCAAACTTATCGAGTGATTTGTGCCATGTTTCATCTGCTTGCTTAACCACTTTATCGAAATTCCAATGCGGAATTTCTGTCTTTAAGTTTTCAAGTGCATTTGATTTGCTTACCGCTGAAATACCCACTTTTACCATCAATGGTTCGCCTTTCAGGCCTTCAAAGTCTGCAACCACTTTAATGGCTTTACCTGCTGCTTCAGGGATTTTGTAGTTAACAATCGTCGATGGCTTTTTACCATTACCTTTGGTTAAACACCCATTACAACGGTAACGTGTATTATCTAAATTAATCAGCTTGATATCGCTAAATGGCTTTGAGAACTCAATGGCAAAGTACATTTGACGATTGGTCGCCCAGCCATTGGTAGCACGGTAAGCTAAGATAGTACGGTCGTCGATAACGCGAACATCACTCCAAATTACTTTGTTCTCGAAATTATAAATGCTGTGCGTTAAGTCCATTAACACGCTGCCTTTATCATGCTCTTTAAAAGTGTATTTATGCATGCCCACACGGGTAGTCGCTGTCAGCTCAGCATTAACCTTGTAGTCTTGTAGCCACACTTGGTAATAACCTGGCTTTGCTATTTCATTGTCATGACTAAAACGAGAGCGATAACCCGCATCTGGGTTGTCGGCTTTGCCCGGCTCTAATTTCACTTCATCCGTAATAGGCATCATTAGTAAATCACCAAGATCTGAGTGACCCGTGCCGCTGAAGTGCGTATGCGAGAAACCAACAATAGTGGTGTCGTCATAATGGTAGCCTGCACAACGCTTGTAAATTTCAGGCTGTGGATCAATGCCTCTAAATACTGAGTCGGTATCTGGACTCAACTGCACCATACCAAAAGGTACAACTGCACCAGGAAAAGTATGACCGTCACCGCCAGTACCAATAAATGGATCTACATATTGAGTGTTTGCTGCAACCTGTGTCGCACCGAACATTATCACACCGCCTGTGGCGAGTGAGTATGTAATGCGTTTAGCACTGTGCCACCCGTGGCTTATCGTTTTCATTGTTTGCCTCTTTGCCAAATAGCCTAAATAATTATATACCCTCCCTATTTTTAGCCGCAGTGACACTGGCTTCGCTCACCCCAATCACACAAAAGCTCTATGCTCATGAGAATTCATTTGCTTGCTGTCTAACTGCAATTAGAAATAGTTTGGTTATAGATACCAAGTCTTAACAAGTGATATTGGAAAGTACCAATCGTGCTTAATCTTCTTATTAAATAGAAATGGAACGTTCCAAGGGTTAATTTGAATATACTGATCGATTTGCTAGAATACAACCCATTGCGACAAAATTAATGCCAATGCACTTTATTAAGTGTTCTGTTTTGAGGCGAAGAAAGCTGTCTATAGCCCGATCACGCGTTTTGATGTTGGGCTGTTAGAAATGATAAAATCTTAAACGCAACTCACGGTAGCTTTATTCCTTCAAAAGGATTACGTATTATAGAGGATTGGTATAACAACTGGTTGGCACTGTTATTGAGACAACCACATTTCATAGATAGCCAAGATTTGAAAACACATAACATCAACAAGCAGTCTGTCACTGTTCATGACGTAGCCCGTGTAGCAGGAGTTTCAAAGTCTACAGTATCTCTTGTTTTACGCGGTAGTGATAAAGCCAGCGATCGCGCAAAAGAAAAAGTACTAAAAGCAATCGAAGAAACAGGATACGTTTACAATCGAGAAGCTGCCGCTATGCGCAGCAAATCTTCAGATTTAGTCGCTATCGTGATCAATGACTTAACCAACCCTTACTCTGCTAATTTAGCGGTTGCCCTTGAAAAGCACATTCGTGAGCTAGGCTTGATGGCAACGCTCGTGAACACCAGCGAAAATGCGTTAACACAAACGCAAATTGTGGCTAAGCTGCAAGAATATCGTGTCAAAGCCTTTATTATTTGTCCGACGCCAAACACCCAAGCAAGCTGGCTGAATCAATTACAAAAACCACATACTCAAGTGGTCAGTATCATGCGTCAGGTCGATGGCAGCCAAGTCCCTTGCGTATTACCAAACAACGAAATGGGGGCATACAATGCCACTAAAGCGTTAATCGCTCGCGGTCATAAGAACATCGCCTTCATTGGTGGTGATGCAGCAATATCGGATTATCATCAACGTTTAGCTGGTTTTAACCATGCCGCTGAAGAGCAAGGCGACATACAAACTTGGGTGTTTAACAGCACCACAAATCGCCATGGTGGTCGACTTGCAATGTCTGAATGTTTAGCCCAGGTACCGCAAGTTGAATCTGTGGTCTGTTTTAACGACATTGTGGCTTATGGCGTAATTGAATATCTTGCAGATCAAAATTTAAAGCCTGGTGCAGATATCGGCGTGATCGGGTTCGATGATTTAGATGACTCAAAACTGATGAGTGTACCACTTAGCACAGTAAAGATTGATGCCAATGATATCGCTAAAGCTGTGTGTCATATCTTGAAAAACGATACGCAAGCAGGATTGACAGAAGTACCCGTAGAATTAATTGAGCGTAGTTCTTAGTCTATTTGCAGTGCTGACAGGCACTGCTTCCACTTTCTTATTTATTACTTTTCGATATAGACTAATCAAGTTTGTTTTATTAGAAGGACATAACTTATAATTACAAATTATTAACATGTATAAATCACTAAAAAACATATAACTATTCATAAAAAAACCATCAAATTGTAAAAAATACGTAAAATAAAATTTGACAATTTTCATACCTGAGCAAAACATTAGAACGTTCCAAAATTATATTGACCAAATCTACCGAACTTAGATCAGATTAAAACCTGGAACGTTACAATTAAAGGAAGCTATTATGAACAACATCAAATTGATAAGAAAAACACCACTTGCCCTATCGCTATTGTTGGCAGGTTTAACTAGCCAAGTGTATGCAAGTTCAACCTCGAGTAATGACCTTACTCAATTAGATCCAAATGCTATCAATGCATCAGCAGAAAACAGCCAATATGGCGAAACTGCAGATAAGGCATTCGATGATAATCAATATTCCAAATGGCTCACTTTCGAGCCTACAGGGTGGATAAGCTATCAGTTCTCAACCCAGCAAATTATCACTGCTTATAGCATTACCTCGGCAAACGATGCACAACAGCGAGATCCGCAAGATTGGCAACTTCAAGGCTCTAACGATGGTTTAAATTGGACAGATTTAGACACCCAAACTAATCAGAGCTTTGCATCGCGTTATGAGAAAAAGCTATTTTCGTTTAATAATCAGAACGCTTTCACCTTTATTCGTTTAAATGTATCAGCAAACAATGGGGCGAATATTCTACAATTGGCCGAAATAGAGTTATTTGGTGGCTCAGTAACACCTCCAACAGTTGATAACTTACCACTGCAAGACAGCCAAAGTTTAACCAAAGGTAGCTGGCAACACTACGGACCATTTAATGTAGCAGGAAAAGTAAAAGCGACTACTTCAGGCTCTGGTGATGCAGATTTATACATGCGCCTTGGCAGTCAGCCTGATACAGCAAACTATACTTGTGCCAGTACTTCACCCACTGCAACGGAAAGCTGTGAAGCACAAGGCAATAATCTCTACATTTCTGTTTACGGCTGGTCACAAACAAACTATCAAATCAATATCAGTGAAGAAAAAGACTCTGGTGGCGATAATGATGGCCTATGGCAAAAACCTGTTGTTGACTTTGTTGATATGAACCCAGAAACAGAGGGCTCAAGGCTGGTAAATCGAATTCTTGGCAATCCAGCAAGTCACATGGCACAACGCTGTATAGATGTTGCCCAAGTACTTTATACAGATCCTAGAGAGTCTGCTCGTTTTAGAAATTTGCGCTTCGAGCTCAGAGCATTAGATCCTTGGGGTAATGATTTTGTTGCCTATAAAACTGGCAGAGATGGCTCTGGAGAAATGACCATTGCTGTGAGTACACGTCACTTAGAAAGGCTTTATAGAGAAAGTGGCAATAACGATAACTCAATAAGAGATGAAATTGATGGCATTCTGTATCATGAAATAACACATGGTTATAATAACTCACCAATAACACGAGATGGCTATGGTGATGCTGGTCCTTTTTGGGCATATACCGAAGGACTTGCTGATGCAGTACGTATTGGTGCGGGCTACCACAAAACGCGTCAGCCAGACATTGGTAATTCGAGAAGATGGTTGGGCGGATACACAACAACGGGCTTTTTCTTACACTATATAAAACAAGAAAAAGATCCACTATTCATACGTAAGTTCAATCAATCCGCAGCTGATTATCAAAATTACACTTGGTCGTTTGATCGTGTATTTACCGACTTACTGGGGGTTGGCGTAGAGCAAGCTTGGAATGACTATGTGCAGTTTATTCAATCTGGCGGCCAGCTACAGTATTAATTAGCTATTTACTTGTTGTACTTAATGCCTAGTCAGTATCTTACGACTAGGCATTTTTTAATTAAGAAACATTAAATTAGTCTTTATATAAAATAATCAAGCAAAAATAAAAAGTTAAATAAAACACTCTTCACAAGATAACAAGCAAAGTTAAAATTAATTTTACTCTCTCAAAATAAACCAAACCCCTACTAATATCTAATTTATTCAATTTAAGAATATCTATATTCAAATTAATACCTTTTGGAACGATCCAATTTGATGATTTAATAATCAATGAAATAAATATTTCACATATACATTTTTTCCCTGAGAGCAAAGCAAGTGAATTTACTTCCTTGCTTTTTCAGATTAACAATCGAGAAAAATAATGAAAAACACAACATTTCTATACAACATGATTTCTTTGGCGATAATTTCCTCCTTAAGTCCAAACAAAGCTTTGGCTGACCAGCTAATTGAGCAAGAAAAGGTCGAAAAAATCATCGTTACAGGTTCACGCATTGCTAGAACCAACCTTGTTTCTGCAGGAGCTGTAACCGTCATAGATAAAGACACAATTGAAGCAAGTCCATACAAAAACATTGGCGATATTCTGCAGACAATGACAGTTTCTCAGCCTACCGAGAATGCTTTATCCGCTAATGGTAGCGGTGCCATTCGCTTTAATTTAAGAGGCATAGGGACAAATCGCACATTGGTTTTATTGAACAATAAAAGATTACCTTATGGTGGCAAAGGCGCTGATTCATCAGTTGATCTTGGTGCTATACCAACAAGTATTGTTGAAAGAGTTGAAGTGCTCATGGACGGGGCATCTGCGATTTATGGCTCTGATGCAATAGCAGGTGTAGTCAATATTATTACTAAAAAAAATTACGAAGGATTCGAAGTTACAGCTAGTTATGCAAATAACACCGACCTTGATGGCGCAAAAAAGCACATAGAGTTCGTTTCAGGCTTCTCTGCAGACAAAGGCAGTGTGACTTTTTCGGCAAGCTACTCAGAAGATGATGTTATTTATTCTGCAGATATTCCTTTTTCAGAAGTGCCTACGAATTTACAAAATGATGGTTCTCTAACATACCGAGGAAGTCGATGGATCCCTTGGACCGCGGTGACTGATCCAAATGGCGTTCGTTTAACACAAGGTCCCAATTACGGTGCTTTCCACGAGTATACAGATGCTGATGGCTACAATGACTTCGAACAAACTATATTACAACAGCCTACCGAAGTTTATAATATGTCGGCTTTTGCAAATTATGAGCTTGGTAATGCATTTCTTTCAGAAAGTGTCATTTTTGATTTTGAAGCGCTCTATACCCACAGAAATAATGATTCAAACTCGTCAGCTCAACCTCTGATCCCATGGATCGGTGGCTATGATGATATTCCTATTTCTAAGGATAACTATTACAACCAACAATTTGGTCCAAAAGACGCCAACGGAAACAGTTACGATATATTTAAATGGTCTAAACGTATGAATGAATTTGGTTCACGTCAAAGTCGCTTTGATGCAAGCCAATTCAATATTGCCTTAGGACTGAGTGGTGACTTTGATGATGTTTGGTCTTGGCAAGCAGCATATACTTTTGGCCGCAATGACAGCCAAGAAACACGTGAAGGCGTATTTAATTGGGCAAGAGTACGTGAAGCCGTTGGTCCAACGCATTTTGACGAAGCCGGTGTACTTAGGTGTGGCAGTGGTCCTGATGCAATAAAATTTATCCAAAGCACTTGTGTGCCTTTGAATGTTTTTATTCAGCCTGGCGAAAATCAAGCCGATGGTGCAATGGAATATGTATCGGGTGATTGGTCGAATGTCAGTTACGGTTACTCATCTATTAAAACCGCGACTTTTGATCTTACAGGTACGGTAATGACCTTACCCGCTGGTGATTTAGGCATTGCCTCAGGTGTCAGCTACATGGAACTTAAAGGTCTAAAACAAACTGATAGTAACGCAGTGCATGCGATGACGACAGATGGTAATGGCCGCCCTACTGGTGGTGGTTACAATGTTTCAGAAGCATATTTAGAATTAAACATCCCACTATTAAGTGAGTCACCCATTGCAAAATCATTAGAATTAAACCTTGCTAGCCGCTATTCAAGCTATAGCACTGGAGCAGGCAATACCACTAACTCTAAAGCCTCTCTATTTTGGACAATAAATGATGATATAAGTGTTCGCTCTACAATCAGCCAAGCCTTCAGGGCTGCTAATATTCAGGAGCTATTCGCAGGTCAGCTTCCTTCATTTCAAGGCGGTACCGATCCTTGTAAAACAGGCCCTGAAGGTCCTTTGCGAGCTCTCACACAGGCGAATGACTCGGGCTGTTTAAAAACCGGCGCACCTGCTTCCGGCTTTAGAGATGGTTTGGATTTGATCAGAACCAATACCGGTGGTAACCCAAACTTAGAGCCAGAAACAGCCGTTATACAAACGTTAGGGTTAGTATACACACCAAATCAACTAGATGGCTTATCATTCACTGTTGATTATTATGACATTGAACTCGAAAACACCATTTCTAGATTTAATGCACAAAGAAAAATAGAGCTTTGTAATGAAACAGGGGCTTTTTGTGATGATATTCATAGATATCAAAGTGGACCACTTCACGGTGTGTTACTTGGTGTTGATGTCTACAATGAAAATCTAAACGCTTCACACTATCGAGGCATTGATAGTGAGGCATTCTACAAGTTTTCTACCTCTGAGTACGGTAATTTTAAAGTAAGTGCCAACTGGCACCATGCACTAAAGCATGAAATTAGTATTTTTGATGGCGCGACGACTGATTATGTAGGCACTGATTCTCGTAATGGTGGCTTTCAGCCTGAGAATCGCATTAATTTCAGTGTAAATTGGCAATATGCTGACTGGTCTGTAAATTGGTTTACCTATTACCTTGGTGAAGCAGAAACCGATGGTCGAAAGGAAAATGGCCAAGACACCAAATACACAATTAAAGGCTGGTCATACTCAAACTTAAACGTCAATTACATGGCATCTCAGCAATGGCAGTACTCTTTAGGCATCAATAATATCTTTAACGTTGAACCAAGAAGGGTAATGAGAAGAGGCCAAGGTAATACCAATTCAATTGGTGCATACAGCGCTGCTTTCTTAGGTACTACATTCTTCGTAAAAGCAACATACACCTTTTAATCTATATGTTATGCGGCTTTCTTTTAAATCGCATCACTTAATTCACAGCAACCATTTTACTATTAAGGAAAACAATGAAGATTAAATTACGTAAAAAGCATATTAAAGAGCTGCAAACGACTAAACATACTTTGCCAAAAGATTTCACACCTGAAATCGCAGGTGGTTACAACCCCCACACTGCCAAACATTGTGATTACACAGAGCCATCAGCACAAGGTATGACTCATTGTGTGGCTTTCACATGCGGCTTCCAATTTGAATCTGGGTGCGGTGTTATTATTTAGTAAACGCAAACGCCCAAAGTTATTGGCCTTGGGCGTTAATTCTGTCTTGATTTGCTAACTTTCATCGAGCTCACTTTACTTTAAATTGTTTGAATAAACTTTATTTCCCATCAGAAAGACATATGGAGGATAGGAAATGGTTTCCCCATATCGTCTAAAGGTGAACGAGATACAACTTTAAACCCCATCGCTTCATAAAAGCCAACTGCTTGCGGATTCTGTTCGTTCACATCGACCTTATTGATGGTATGTAAATTCAACACATGAATTAATAGCGCTTTACCAATACCTTGCCCTCTATATTCATTCAAAATAAATAACATTTCTATTTTCTCTGAATGAATACCAATAAAGCCAACAATTGCGCCCGCAGTATTTTTCATACAATGTAAAATAACATTCGGAAACGCCTGTTCCATAATAATCGGCTTAAAGAAAACAATATCTTCTTCACTAATAAAGTTGTGAGTTGCTCGGACTGAGTTTTCCCAAACGCTTAGCAGTTCAGCATAATCGCTGGGAAGCACATCATCTATATACATAGTTATCTCTATAATTAATAATTATTGAATAAAATTGCTAAATAAATAGCGCTGTGCAGCCGCGAGTAAAAAGATACTATTAAAATTCAGCATTTTAAAGCTTTGATTCAGTAGTCACAGTTAAACTTGAACCCCTTTAGAGACAAAGCTATTATAAAGATGTGATTTAGGAAATATAAAACCTAGGAATAAAAATAATAATGAACAAAACACTAATTGCTTTTTCTATTTTCTCCTTACTAACAACTTCAGAAAGCTTTGCATCGAACTCAGATTTAAACTCGGCATTTAATAAACATTACAAAGCTTACAAAGTCGCTGTTCAATCAGGTGATAAAAAAGCACTCGAAAGCACAGCTCAGAAGGCATATGAAGTTGGTAAAGAACTTTTCGGTCAGCATGATGTTAACTCTATAAATCTTGCAATTAATTACGCAACATCAATGGGTAACAGCAACCCTAATAAAAAAGCCTTGCTTAAAGAAATACTCAAGATTACGAAAGAACATCATACCGACAAGCTTGATATTATCTTCAATATTTCTTTACCACTTGCAAAGTTGAACTTTAAAGAAAATCGTCGAGAATCACTCAACAGCTTAGAAGACATTGCAGAACAAGCTGTAGCTAAAAAAGACTATGAATTTGCTTCAGTTGCATATTTAGAAGCAGCCAAACTTGCTGCAAAAGATAGCAGAACAGTAGGTAAAGCTAAAAAGCTGATCCGTAAAACTGATGAGATAAATAAGGTCCATTTACCTGAAACCTCAGCTCAACGCCTTTCAACTGATATTTGGGTTGCAGCTTTAGATGAAGCTAGAAATAGAAAAAAGGCTGCAATTGAGCGTTTAGAGCATATTGTTCATGTGTTCGATTCTAACCTTGACTTCGACCATCCTTTTGAACTATCTGCCCATTCAAAGTTGGTTAACCTTTACGAAAAAACTCGTCAGAGTGACAAAGCCACCAAACATTGTCTAGCCATAGCGAAAATGGTGCCTTGGAAAGACTCGCAAGAACAAGAACCATTATATAGAGCAAATCCTGAGTACCCTAAAAATATGGCTCGCAAGATGAAAAGCGGCTGGGTAAAACTGCAATTTACAATCAGTAAATCTGGTTTTGTTAAAAATATTGAAGTAATGGACTCATCCGAGAAAGGTTTTGAAAAGGCATCTGTTAAAGCACTTGAACAGTGGCGTTACGCACCGAAATTTGAAGATGGCAAACCTGTAGAAGCGGTTTCAACAGTGCAGCTAGATTATGTAATCGCTAAAAGTTAATGCACTTTTAACATACCGCCAGTTTATATCAGTTTCCTTTTAGAAATTTAGCCGTAAAAAAGCAGGCCTTTCGGCCTGCTTTGACTCTCACAGTAATAGACAAGGAATCACTGTTTAATTGGTTGACCAAAGTGCAATTTCACCCACCTGCACCATACGCCCATTTCTTCCGCCGATACCCTCCCCCTGGCGTTCATTTTTAAATGAGAACCGGATGTACTGTATTTCTTCAGGCTTGGCAAGCTCGTAAGTGTAAGTAGTTAACAACTCTGGCAGGTCAGTAAACGTTTGCTCATCAATAAGTGTCCATGTTTCACCATCATTTGAACCATATACCTGCCAACTTGTTGGCCAACGTATGTCGTTCTTATCACTCATAGCAATTGAATACTGATTGACAGTCTCTTCATTGGCTAGTGAAAAATCTACCTCAACTGCATCGATGTCATTAATCGGTATTAAGTCAGGCGTATATTGTTCAAGGAACCATGGCGCTTCAAGAACACCTGTAAAGGGCGTATATACACTGTTATCGTAAGTATTTTCTGGATTATCTCCATAAGGCCCTAAATGTGTTGCATTTGTTACCATACTGACGCCTTCTTTTTGAAGAATATTCGTGTGGTCTTCAACCTGTGTTGGTTCAGGCGAAACAATACCGAGTGACTTCAGATAAGCTTGATATTCTCCTAATACAACATCAAGCCCTCGGTTTTCACCGAATATGTGTTTAAATGCAGAGTCAAAAGACCATTCTGGCAAGATTTTGGCTGAAGCATTGAACGCTTTCATAAAGTCAATATTACGGTTGGTATTGACCACCCACTCTAAAAATAAAGAGGTTTGGTTATAAGCGTCGTCGTTTACATCTGCTAACCATGAGCGACCTGCGCGAATGCGTTCTAAATAACCCGCTTCCAGTCGAATAAAGTTTGCCATGCCTTCAAGGTAACTATGAAAGTCAGTGCCTTGAATATAGGCACCCGTATTTGGCACATTCTGGTAGCCGTGTGTCAGTTCATGCCAAAGTACACCGACGATCTCATCTCGTATCGCTTGATCTCCTTGTTCTTCAAGACCGGCGATGTGATTGAGGTCAAACATCAACTGCATATTTTTATCTGTACCACCTTTCGCCGCTGGAAAATCGTACTCATCAGTTAAAAATTCAACTGATTCAAATACATTTATTTCTGTTACATTGTTAAATAAACGTTTGGCAATCAACTCAGAGATACGATGGATTTCAGATTCTAAATCAGGCATTACACGCTCAAGTATTACTTGGCCTGGGTGATCTGGTTTCTTTTTAGTAAATGTCACTTGTGGTTTTGGAAAGCCAGCCCAAGGATTTGCTGGATCCCATACGCGAATGAAATCTGTTTCAATCAGTTCAGATTCACCCTTGTCATTTTTAGCAACTAAAGTGACTGTTTTTGCGCCTAATTCACTAAAACGAACCAATGGCTTACGTTCTGTACTTGTTGCGGGTGTACCGCCCTCAAACGTCCACTGCCAGCTAGTTGGGTTTACTAATGAAGTATCTTCAAATATCACTATTTCTTCTATTTTTGGCGTTAAGGTAGATGCAGAAAAAGAGACAATTGGTGCTTCAGCAATCACAAACAGCTCAAGCTCTGAAACTTGTACGATCATCTGACCGCTGGTGTCGATGCCTCCATGCTCTAAATCAAATTTAAAGTATTGATATGCTTCTTGTTCACCTTCTAATTCAAACGCTTTTAATTGATTTCGTTCTTCAAAAACTTGATTTGCACGAGAATCAATTTCAATCCATTCTTGCTTATCGTTTGAGCCATACACCACCCAATTTTTAGGATCGCGTTTAGGCTCGTCACCTCCAGATACAAAGTGATATTTTTGAATCGCAATTGCTTTAGCGGCTTTAAAGATAACAGTCGCTTTCTTATCAAAAGCTAAAAACTTAGTCTGGTAGTTGCCATCAATTAATTTAGTTATTTCTTCACCGCCTGGAGAAGCTTTCACTCCCTCAGCCAGCACGGCCTCTATTTCTACACCATCATCTTGCGACATATTACGTAACGCATTTGATGCAGCAACTTGCGTAACTTGACTGCTTTGCTCAGCGTCAGTTTGCGCTTCGGTTAAACCCGAGCCATCGTTACACCCAATTAGTATTGCCGAAACCGACAATGCCAGTGCTGATAAAGTAAATTTATTCATGTTCGTTCCTTATTATTCTTGTTAGAACTCGTAAGTCATTCGCAATACGAACTCTCGACCAATGCTGTCGTAGTTACCAGCCGAGTAAAACGGGTAATTTCCGTAGGTCATGTCTTGAGGTGGCATAGCATTGAGTAGGTTCTTCACAGAGAAGATAATGCGTGTTTTATCACCAATGAATTGTCCGAATGTGAGGTTATAACGGTACCAAGCAGGTAATTTTTCACGCTCACCATATGGCGCGTTATTCCACATTTTTCCTTTATACAAGGCTAATAATGAAATCGATGTATCTTCTTTCTGCCAAGTCAAACTGAAATTACCAGTGTCGTTGAAATCATAGTTTCTTTGGCTATCCAGCATATCTAGCAAAGGGTCCGATGCTTCAATACGCTCTTTTTTCTTCAACACTTTGTTATATTCAAACTTGTAACGGAACGTTCCAAAATCCGAATCGTAAGAACCCTTAAACCCTAAATCAATCCCGCCGTCTTGGGTTTCAGACGCATTAATGTAACCTTGTCGAATTGAATGTGGTTTATAAGCATCACCTTCTATGCTGTTGCCAAGACGATCTGTACCTTTACCATTTTCATCATAGCGCTTTATACGATCCGCGGTGTTTTTACATAGTTGTGAATTGCCATCGAGAATACCTTGATTACACTCCCACATAGTATGAAGAATACTTCCAGCATCAAGAACCTTAATTTTATCTTTAATGGTGATGTCGTAAAAATCGACATTAAATGACAGGTGCTCTGAATACTCGTAGACAAACCCCGCAGTAAATGAGTTACCAGTCTCTTCTCTAAGTGTTGGATCACCTACTGATGCAGTTTCAAAATTTGCTTGCAAGACTGCCATATCCGAATTAGATAAATCAACGTCGCTACAAGTCTCAGTGAGTGCATCGGTTACATAGCCACTGACTGACCCATTTTTTTCTAACTGTGCACAGGCATCCGCTGTGATCCTATCATTGCCTGCACCATAGTTACCTGAAAAACCTTGATAAACTGAAGACATACTTGGTCCACGGAAAGTCGTACTATACGCCGAACGAAGTACTAGAGAATCAGTAGGTCGATAAGTAAAACCAAGCTGATAGGTTGGTGCCCCACCGACTTCAGTAATATCGTCATAGTGGTCATAACGAATGGCAGCTTCGACATCAAATTGCTCGGTGACTGGGATCAAGAACTCAAGTGCGGCGGCATAGCGATCACGCTCACCTTCTGTAATAACGCCGGTTTGACCAACAAATTCTTTGTTGATTATGCGCGCATCAGGGGTTGCACGCGTACCTTCATTCATTGCTTCGATATAAGCTGAAAACGCAACCGGCCCAGCTGGTAATTCAAATAAGTCGCCTGTAATGTCAGCAGTAAAGGTGTTGTTAAATGAGTTACCGTCATAGGTTGCCCAATCTGCAAGCTGTGTATATGTATCAGGTGTTAATGGAGAAAACCAAAGCTCATAATTCGGACGATATACTGGTAAACCATTCACTTCACCGTATTGCTCACCTTTGAGTAAACGGTTTGCTTCATTGGTGTGATTTAAATATCGGTCGTTGAAGTCATAGTTTGCTCGGCTATAACCTATTGAATAGTAATAATCACCTATTTCACCTTTGATACCGACATTAAACGATAATGACGTATCGTTATATGTTCGACCTAAACCATCTGGCGTATATTCTTCATCTGCGACCGTTCGCCACATATAATATACGGGTGCACCTAACCCTCCGTCTTTATTGACAATATCTGGGTCCCAGAATGCACTACCATGAAGTTGTGGATGATTACCCCAGAACAATGCATTTCTTCGTCCCTTTTTTTCTTGATCAATATAAAATCCATTGGCAAATAAACTGTGTTGTTCGTTTAATTGGTACTCTGAATTGATATAAACGCTGTATGCTTCTGATTGGTTTCGCAGTAATTTATCACTTGTTTCATCCCAACCACAACTTGAACCATATTCGTTAAACTCTATGAAATGCTTTACCGCCTTTGGGTGAGGATTTTGCTCAGTATTACAATATTGATCTGTATACTGGTTTTTATATTCTGTATCTTGTGCATACACAGTTATAGAACGGTTTATATCTCGACGAGCGTCAGGATGAGGGTTATCCCAGACACTATCATGCATGGGTCGATCACCTGATAAAAGTGGATCGGTATGTTTGTATTCGAGCGCATAGTCAAATGTGAACTCATCTTTTTGAAAGCCCCCCACAAACGTTAAGCCTTTTTTATCACCTTTACCATAGGTATCTTGACCGTAATATGCATCTACATAATGAGAGTCAATGCCTTTTTTAGTGATAATATTAACAACACCCGCCATCGCGTCTGACCCGTAAATCGCTGATGCGCCACCAGTTTGAATATCAATGCGGTCAACCATAGCTGTTGGGATCATATCAAGGTTAACAAAGTTGGTTTGACCACCGTAAGGCATAGGGTAGTAGGCTAAACGCTTTCCGTTTACTAAGATCAGCGTATATTCGGGCCCTAAACCCCTTAGCTTGAGCTCTTTGGCACCAGGTGTATATGACCCGGTTTCAACTTCACCTAATATTTGGCCATTAGCAGCAGTCACACTACTTAACGCCTCATACACATTGGTGAAACCACTTCTTATCATATCTGCCGATGAGATAGTTTGTATATTGGTGACACCTTCAATATCTGTACGTTTGATACGTGAAGATGTCACTTCTATTCGTTCAATTTTTTCTTCGACCTGATTTTGCTCTGCAGCACTTGCTGATGCAGATATCGACAAAGACACGGCCAGTGCCAACGGCGATAGCATTAAAATTTTATTATTATTCATCTTAGCCTCTAAGATCTATTTTATGGAACGTTCCAAAATATTAGTATAAAAAATGCTGAAGAACGCAAAATTTGCGCACACAGCATGGAACGTTCCATTATTTGCTCGTTATTCATTCAATGTCAACAATTAAGACGGGAATACTTAATAAACTTTTAAAAATATTGGCTAAAATATTTATAAGCTCAGTTTTTAACGTTGCACAATTAAATAAACTCTGAACTTATGAATTACGCCATCGACTCTTCACTTAAAGATTTAAGATTAAATAGAAGTACACCATTAAAATTGCATTTATTTAAAAACGTGCAATCAACATCAAAAATTTAAATAGGTAGTTCTGATATACAGCAAGTATTAGAGGGGCTTTATTATAAAATAGCCAATTGGTTTGGTATCATTGTTGAATAATCTTAATCTTTACGAAGAGATATATTACATATTAATGAGTAGAAAGCTCGCATAAACGAATTTATGAGAACTTTCAAAAAGACTTAGAGTGAGCTTTCTCTACAATCTAAGCTCCAAGTAACCGCCTTGAGCATCACACTGCTCCATTGCAACTCGATAATCATAATTAGGCTGAGGTTTATAAATTGACCATATTAATTGTGTTCTATTCGAATCTTCCCAGCAATACACACTCATACCCCAAACACTGGCATTGACTGATACTGACAAAACCGTTGTCGTTATGGCTACCAACCCCATGCCGATGAGACTTTTCTTCATGTTCATCTTTATTTTCCTTATTAACATTTTTATTTTAAAAAGTGTCTGTACTGAAAACACTTTGGTACTCTCCTAAAGCAAGAAACGCAATAGGAACGTTCCAATAATTACGTTCAATTGAATCATTGTCAACATTATAGGTAATAAAATTAATCTAATTTATAACCATGTATTTGAAATTCCTAACGCGTAATAGGCTATTAATGATTAAGGCATAAGTCTGCAAATTTAATGAATGGTCATTATTACTTAAGAGGAAGCGATAATGACCATTTGAAAAAGGAGAGATTTATTATTTAGTGAGTTCAGCTTGGTACTCTTGCCAAAGCTTTTCAACTTTCTCGCCAGTCACATATTCAATGGCAGCAGCAAATGTCCAGTCTGGTAGCTCAGTTGCTGTAGCATTAAACTGATGCTCAAACGCTTCATACCGTTTACTTAACCAAGATAAGAAAAAGCCGGTATTTGTGTAGCCACCCAGCCAAGTATCTGAAGGTTGAGGTTCACGAGTTTTATGAAAGCCCGCATTAATGCGAATTAAATCAGCAATTCCCTCAATAAATGCATGCGTCTCTTCGGGGGTGCCCTTTGCTGACTGTGGAAATAACTGATAACCGTGGGTCAATTCGTGCCAAAGCACACCAAGTAGCTCGTAAGTCACTTGTTCATCCGGCTTATCGGCTAACTTTTCAGTGATATATTTGCTACTAAATGCAATTTCCATATTTGAATAATCACCCGCACGATAAGCAAGAGTATCCATCCACTTTAATTTAAAAGTCACTTGCTCAAATTCAGGAACTTCGGTGAAATTGTTATACAACATGGGCACTAGATCACGAGTCACATCATTAATTGCTTGTTCGATATTTGGCA
Source organism: uncultured Pseudoalteromonas sp. (assembly GCA_964479805.1). Taxonomy (GTDB): domain Bacteria; phylum Pseudomonadota; class Gammaproteobacteria; order Enterobacterales; family Alteromonadaceae; genus Pseudoalteromonas. The sequence goes on from CAYZOE010000043.1 coordinate 31,383, forward strand.
GTAATTTGATCAATCTCTTTGCACCTGCGGATTCAGTATCCTCAAGTTCAATAACCACTTTAGGAAACTGTAAGCCAGCCCAAGGTCGATGAATATCCATGACTTTAATGATGTTTTTTTGAGTAATGCTATCTACACCTGCCGCATTTTCAGTGTTCAACGTCACAGAGTAACTTCCAGGTTTTGCAAAACGTACTTTAACATCCTTGCCTTGGTGATTAACTGTCGCACCGGGAATGATCCACTCAACATTGCTTGGATCATTCTCACTGGTATTAGTCAGCGTTATTTCTTCATTTAGCTTTACAATACGTTTATCAAACTCAAATGAAGACAATGGTAGGTCAGTAGCTGCATAAACGCCGATATCAGCTACCTGCAAGTAGCTATCACCCCACTCAGTTGTGCCTTCTTGTTTTAAAGTAAAACGAATATGTTTTACCGTTTTACTGTGTGAAACCGTGTAAGTTTTAGTTTGCGACCTTGAATCAAAAGCTTGCTGAGTTTGGCTATCTAGTAAGGCCCAGCTTTTTCCATCCATAGAGCCTTGAACTTGCCAATGCTTTGGGTCTCGCTGCGGTGCATCGCCGGCTGACGTTAAAGAGTATTGCTGTATTTGAAACGCTTTTTCAAAGTTAATTTGTACCCAAGACTCAGACTTATCAGATAAAAATTTACTGTGGATAGAAGCGTCAAACACTTGCTCAACAGACTCTGTATCAACAAAGGCAGGATATTGAGCTTGTGCGGTGAATGGCTCTTTATTAGTTAAGTCATACAAGACAATATCTTTGGCAAATGATGTCTGTGCACATAGGGCTGCAAAAAGGATCGCTAGGTTTCTGTTTCTAAACATAAGTACAATCTTCAAGTTTATAAGTTAGACATACATTATTGGAACGTTCCACAAAAGCAAGTGTTTTGCGTTTAAAAAACATACTTTATATTTTCCAAATAACATACCCCACTTTTATAAGGTCTATACTCATGAAAATTAGATCAATATATCTCTTTAGCTCACATCAAGATTTTAATAATTAGAAACTGCTTTGCCGCATCTGAAGCTTGATGCTAATGTTAACTGAAAGCTTTTATTGCTTGGAAACTCAATATGAAAAGTGCCCCACTTGCCGTAAATGAAAATCTGCGCTTAAGAACCTTAGAAAGGTATAAAGTGCTTGATACAGAAGCTGAACAAAGTTTTGACGATATTACCAAATTGGCATCTGTCATTTGTAATACACCGATTTCATTGGTCAGTCTGGTTGATAGTAATCGACAGTGGTTTAAGTCAAAGGTTGGCCTTGATGCAGATGAGACCAACCGGGAAATAGCATTTTGCTCACATGCAATCTTAGAGGAACACATTTTCGAAATTGAAGATGCACGAAATGACGAGCGTTTTTTTGATAATCCTTTAGTGACCGACGGCCCTAAAATTCGCTTCTATGCTGGCGCTCCTTTATGTGCTCCAAATGGCGAAGCAATAGGCACACTTTGCGCAATCAGTGATGAACCACAAAAATTGACGAACGAGCAGCGTTTAGCACTTCAAACACTGGCTAAGCAAGTCATCGCTCAACTAGAGCTTCGGCTAAAAGTAAAACAATTGAAAGATTCAAACCGTGCAAAAGACGAGTTCTTATCAACAATAAGCCATGAGCTTCGTACTCCGCTCAATGCCATTACAGGTTTTAGCGAAGTTTTAAAAGAGTCTGCCGATATAAGAGCTCTACCAAAAGAGCAATTTGAATATATACAAAACATTGAGTTTAGTAGTCATCAATTACTAGAAATAGTTAACTCGGTGCTCAACTTAGAAAAAATTGATGCTGGAAAGATGGAACTAAAACCGCAACCAGTAAGCCTCGATAAATTATTTCAAAGCATTATGAAAATGATGGGAAGTAAAGCACAGCAGGGAGAGGTAGAACTTAATTACGATATCGATGGTGCCCTAACTTCGCGCTTTTTTAATATTGACAAAACAAAATTAACGCAAGTCATTGTAAATATTATTGGCAATGCCATTAAATTCACGCCACAAACAAAGCAGATTAATGTTCGCTTCTATTTAAATAAAGATAAATTACACATAGAAGTCGCTGATCAAGGCGTAGGTATTAGTAAATCAGACCAAGTCCTACTGTTTGATAAATTCAAACAAGTCGGTATGCAAAGAAAAGAAGGTACAGGTTTGGGTCTCTGCATTTCTAAAGGGTTAGTCGAACTAATGAAAGGCAAAATTCAGTTATCGAGTACTTTAGGTATAGGCACCCTAGTTTCAATATCACTGCCTGTTGACGGATGCGAGCAATGTGCAGAACCTGAACCAATCGAAGTACAGAGCTTTGAAAAACTATGTATTTGTGTTGTTGAAGATAACGCGCTTAACCAGATGTTAATTAAGGCGATGTTACAGCAACTTGGTATCCAACATACGATTTTCGAAAGCGCTGAGGCGTTGTTTGAAATGTCGAATTTAGATACTTTTGATCTCTTCTTTCTTGATATCAACTTACCAGGAATGTCTGGGTTACAAGCTTTAGAAAAGCTAAAAATATTACAGTGCAAACAGCCTAAAGTTGCTGTAACAGCTGATATTTTTCAAGAAAAAGAGCTTGGTTCACTTTTTGATTCTGTTATTACAAAACCATACAAAAAAGCTGATTTGGTCAGCGTCCTGAATCAAATAGTGACTTCTCCGTCCCCTTTATAAAAAATGTTGGAGTCACCTCAACTTGCATGTTTCTTAGAAACTAACTATCTGTGAAACATAGGCTTAATTTATTTTTTCTATTGCAACAACCTCTGAGCGATTCATCGTTAATTTGTAACGCTCTAGTTGCGTTACTGAATTGTCTCTATCTGTTGAATACTTCAATACCAAATTAATCTGATAACGACGCTCAACCCCTTGTCCTGACACTTTATTGCCATCATGACTATAAAGTTTACCTGCGCCTTTTTTTAAATAACGCGCAAAAGAACTTAAATTAAAGGTGATGCGTTGCTGAATTTCTTCGTATCCAGGTAAATACTCTTGCAACTTAACTTCATTTTTACTGCAAAAGTGCAGTAAGGTAGCA
>CAYZOE010000044.1:0-34335 GCA_964479805.1 uncultured Pseudoalteromonas sp.
CTCTTAGCAATCAATTCATTAGTTACTTTATCTATACCCACTTCACTAATACGAGACACAATTTCTTTCTGCTTTGCATTCAACAATGAAATACTTTCAGCAACTAAATCGTAAACTTGCCATTCGCCTTTCTTGTTTTTTCTAAACTTAAATACAATGTCGATACTCGGAGCGCCTGGTTCAACAATCTCAGACTTAACTGAGGCAAACTTACTTTTGCTGTCTAAAACTGGTTCAATAAAGCGTACTTCTTGGCCTTTGTAACTCATTAATACATTGGCATACGTGCCCGTCAGATATTGTTCAACCGCATCTATAAAACTCACCGCTTGCTCGCGTTTTACTTTTCTAACGTGTTTGCCAAGCAACTTAAAAGAGACAAATTTAATGTCGATATGCGGCATCAGCTGTGCACTCACCAGCTTTTTAAGTTCAGTACGTTTTTTGTCTTGGTCTAAATCTTTCAACTTACCAATATCTATAAACAGCTGATCACCGACTGATTTAATTAATGTGTATGGTGTCTCGGTATTTGCTTGTTTAGAGCCCGCGCCAGCACTGTATGCACTGAATAAAATTAATACCGAAAAGAATAAATACTGTATTGCAGTTTTCATAATGTGTCCCCGTTTAGTTAGTGAGTGCATGATACGAGTTTGTTTAATGATGAAAAAGACACACTTTTGCACTCTTTTGTTGCCAAAAATGCACGCTAATAAAAAACCTTTGTATTTCAATTAGTTTTACTTTTGTTTCATATTCAGCATCAATATCGTGCACATTTGTTTGCATATAAACACAAATAGCTTTGTGAAAATACGCTCATTGAAATGATGAGGTTCACATTAACTATGAATTTACTGCGTTTATTGGCGCTCGCCTTCTTACTGACATTTACTTCAACAGCATTTGCAGATAACAAACACGGTTATGCTATTCACTATATTCACGGTGAAGGAGACGTAGATGGGATCAAGCTTGCTTATCAGTATCACCCTGAAAATTTACTGCCTGAAGCTTGGAAAAACTTTGACTTGCACTTTGAGACCAGCGTTAACTTTTGGAACTATTCTGCTACTGGCAGAGGTTCAAAAAGCAACCACGATACTAACTTTGTTCTGGCCCTTACGCCTGTATTCAAATACCCGCTTACAACTTGGTATGAAAAACCCCTTTATTTAGAACTGGGTATTGGACTTGCAGTGCTAGACGACACACATTTTGCTGGTAAAAACGTCAGCACCCATTATCAATTTGAAGACAGACTCGGACTGGTTTATGACTTGGGGGATGCCAAAGTCGCCGTCAGGTATATGCATTACTCAAATGCGGGGTTCAAAAGCCCAAATCCAGGACTCGATTTTATTTCACTCTCGTATTCCAGCTATTTTTGATTTTTTCCCAAAAGCTGTTGAAGGGTTGTGTGGCTTGGCCGCTCAACCCTTTTTTAATAATAACCATAACTTATCTAATTTTGATAATAGGTCGCTTTGTACAAGTTTGAGTTAACAACATAGACAAGGCGTCGCGCACTGCGGCCACCTCGAAATCGATAATGTTTAATTCTGGCGCCTGAATACGCTTTTGTGCAACGTCTTGTAACAGCTGCTCACCCATAAAACGCAAATGTTGCTGTGCACATAAACTATTTGAAAGCCAAGCACCTGATACTGAGACCACCCCGATATTCGGCGCTTTTTCAAAAAGTAACTGCTCAGGAATAGTGCTAAAACCATTTAGACACGCAATACGACCACAAAAACGCAGATGTTGTAAATCTTCTAAGAAAGTTTCACCGCCTTGGGTGTTAATGATGCAGTCAAATCCCGCATTGCCAATTTCTCTTTTAATTTGCTCACACACCCCCTCTTGCTCACAATCAAACGCTAAATCGGCACCGAGTTTTTCAAGCCGTTTCTGATGAGGTTTTTGTGCAAATGCATACACTTGCGCGCCTTGCTGTTTCGCATATTGAATCGCGAAGTGCGCAACCGCACCTTGAGCACTATTGATCAGTAAAGATTCACCTGACTGCAACTGTAGTTTGTTTAAGGCGATAAGTGCCGCCATACCAGCATTGGGTAAAGATACGGCAACATCACTCGCTACTTCATCAGGGATCACAGAAACACTGTGGCTAGGCACCGCTGCATATTCTTTTAACATACCCTGTTGAGATAGACAGGCGTTAAATAGCACGCGTGAGCCTTTGTTCGGAAAAACGCCCTTTGCCGCATCAACCACAGTGCCCACGGCATCAAGCCCCAAGACATGCGGGTACTGCCATTGTGAAAAGCCTGTCTGTGCTAATCGTGCGTCAACATGGTTTAAAGCAACATAATCAATGGCCACCAGCAACTCATTCGCACCCAACTGGGGTACTTGACGTTCAGCACATTGCAAATCGAAAGCCTCTCCGGCCTGAACAAGTTCTATGACTTTCATTGATTTGTTAACTGCAGACATATATTTCCTGTCATTAAAAGGTTCAGTTTGTGATATCAAAACACGCCAATTATTGCAAAATAATTGCTAATTTCTCGATTTTTTCTATTAAAACATGTCAATTCAAGTTCAACAACCTCACTGCGACAATTGTCAACATAAGGTAATGAAACCATTAAATTTATAATTTATGCTTTATTTGTAGATTATTTATCTAGTTTTACACTTTCATTGGTGCCAAAATATCATCAATATTGATTTTTAGGATCGCACCGTGGATACAACCAGTCGTTTGATCATGTTACTTGAAGTTGTTGAACAAGGTTCATTTTCAAAAGCTGCCGAGCTTAGAAACATTGATCGCTCTGTTATTTCAAAGCAAGTGAGTAAATTAGAAGAAGATTTAGGCGTTCGTCTACTCAACCGAACAACTCGTTCTTTTTCTTTGACTGCTGCCGGTGCTGAAATGATAAAAAAAGCCGCAGAACTTAGGTTATTATTACAAGACACAGTGCAACTGGCTGAAAACTACCACCAAGAGCCTCGCGGTTTGCTTCGCATTACGGCGTCGAGTTACATTGGTAAGTTTTATCTCATGCCTGTGATCAATGACTTTCAAAAGCGCTTTCCGCAAGTCACCATAGATTTGAGACACGACGACAGAGTCGTAGATATGGTGTCTGAAGGCTTTGATTTAGCGTTTCGAATTGGTGAGCCTCGCGACTCTTCACTTATAGCACGTAAAATTGCTCGTAATCGTATGCTTATTCTAGCCACTAAGCAGTTTTTAGAAATTTATGGTGAGCCAAAAACCATGGCTGACCTAGAAGAGCTACCTGCTGCAGCCTATTCTAGTTCATATATCCGCTTTGAATCTATCAGTTACATAGATGAAAAAGGTGAACCTCAAGAGCAGCCTATTAACCCGGTGTTTAAATCTAACGATAGTGAAGCATTAGTTGAAAAAGTACTTTCACATAATGCCTTTATGACTGCTCCCGCTTTCTTTTTTGCAAAACCCATGGAAGAAAGTGACTTAGTGCCAATTTTGACAGACGTCAATTTGCCTGATTACAGCGCCATGTATGCCGTGTATCCGCATCGTGACTTACCTGTCAGAACGAGATTATTTTTAGACGCCGCAAGACATTACATTGGTGATAAAACACCAATTTGGGAGAGAAACATTCCAAATATAAATAAACTATATCAAGCGAAATAGAAAAGTTTATACAATTTTTATTGCTTACTATACAAAAAAGCGCATCCAAAAATGCGCTTACCAACAAGTAATCTATCCTGAAAATTATAGCTTTTTCAACCAAGCGTTATTAAATGATTGAGAGCCAACATATAGACTATGTATCCACCCTGTTTGCTTAGCACTCCATCCCCAAATGCTATTGTCAGTGAACCAAAGCTTACTGTTCTGTGTTGTCGTATTCATGGTCACTCTAAATTGACCATCGCGGTACTTATCGCCTAACCAAATAGCTTCAGTTGTATACTGCAAGCCATTTTTAGAAATGCTCGGTGTGCCTCTTAACCTAGCCCAACGAAAAATATCCTGGTACACCCAGTCATTGATACTTTTATATTTATTCAAGCTCATGTTCCAAACGGCATTACTGCCATTTGATGTGGTGCTTGTTTCCCAATCAATTAAATTCTCAGTGATGGTTTTTGATTCAGAATAACCAATACTAGCGCCCAATGAAGGCCCATCTTTGTCTACACCGCCTGAAATACTAAAGTCGAAACCTGAAGTAGAAGCAACACTACTGCTATTAACGGCATTTTGAGGCATACGTCGATATAATTGAAGGCCATCAGCATCATTAATATTAATCTTCACCGAATGGTTTTTCAAAAAGTAGGCTTTTTCATACTCTGAATTGACCTTCATATTCGGGTTCACACTGCCATTCGGACTCACTGCAATCGCTGTATATTGATCCGTTCTGAATGCTCCAAAAGAGTAATGATTTAAAATATTTATGTCTGCTTGACCATTAATATGTTGATAAGGACGATTTACGACAATAGAAGCCCAGCATAATCTCTCATCTTTTGCTGCTTTTGGACATGAATAGCCTAGTGCACCTCCAGATGGCGTACTAGAAGTCGACATAAATGAGTTTTGAGTTTGCTGACCAAAAAACTCATGACTGCCTGACTTAAAAGGCTTTCCAGACTCTAATAGAGCGATAGACTGTTTAATCGAGCTCAATGCATTTTCTAGTTTAGCCCCTTCCATTTGCGCTAAACTGCTTTGCATTTCGCGGTCGAATGTTTCCGGTATCGAAAAGCCATGCGAAGCTATAGAAGACTCTCCAAGCGTATTAACTTGGCCTTCGTAAATATCTTGAAAACCTCTATTGTCTCCACCAGAAGCAATTCGTTGTTTCTCAGCTCTAACATCGCTAACTGTACTACCAAACAAGTGGATCATACCGCCGTTTTGGTTATAGTCGGGTTTATAGATCATCACTTCAGCATCAGCAGTAAAAGGCATCTCGTCGAGAAAGATATTTTTAGCAAACTGCGTATTTTCAAGAATAATCAATTTATTTTGCTTCATCGCCTCTGCAATGTAGCCATTAAGCTTTTTAGCTTCACCATAAAAGTCAGCCAAATTAGCATGAATGATAGATGCCGAAGCTACATGCTTTTCGATATTTGAGTGAGTTTCAAAGCCCTCAGCGCTGTAACGTACGCCATTTTTTACTCCCTCCATCAAGTTTGCACTTAAAGGAGTTTGAGCACCTCCAATAGAAATAACCGTATCAGTATTTGCCTTCGAATGAGGCGCATAATGCATACCTACAGACAGTAGACCCATCATAATTAAATTTAATTTTTTCATTTTAAATCCCGTATCCTTCAAATTTAAATTATTTAAAATTTAACGCCAAACCAATCCAAATGAATGAGTTTAGGCTGGGAAAACTTACCCAAAGCCATACTAAAGATCAATAAAAATTTAATTAAATGTTAATAAAAAAGTAACAGTAAAGTTTAAGCTCAGGTTGAGTTCACTCTTAAATGCTTGTTAACCTTGCCTTTTAATTCAACAAACCGACAAACAAAATACGAGCTATTTTAAAAATTCAACATTGAGCCTAAACGCAGCATTTTGAGGCTCAACTTTAAAATATTGCGCTAATTCCTACCCGCCATCACACCGCCGTCCACATCTAAAGTGCTGCCTGTGATCCAACTTGCATCATCTGATAATAAAAAGACGATACTGTTAGCAATATCATTTGAATCACCAACACGCCCGATTGGGTGAAATGCATTAAAACTGTTTAGGGTAGAGTCTATATCTTCAGGCGCAATAAAAGAGCCATAAATCGGGGTTTTAACCACAGCCGGAGACACCGCATTAACGCGGATTTTGTCGTCAGCGAGTTCCATAGCCAAATGCTGAGTAAAAACATGCAAGCCAGCTTTTGCCATTGAATACGCCGACGAAGGCGTGGCTTTGATGGCTTGCTTTGCCCACATAGACCCTATGTTCACTATGCTACCGCTACCCGCTTTTTGCATATTCTTGACAACAGCTTGAGTCAGTAGAAATGTTGCTTTATTTAAATCATGGTATTGATTGTAATCAGCTAAAGTGTGCTCAACAAAAGCCAATGGTGAAAAATAGCCAGCCGCATTCACTAAGTAACCATAGTGTGTAGACGATGCATTAATCTTGCTCGCTAGTGCCTTAACAGCATCAATGTCATATAAATCGATCTGTGTGCCAGATACTTGACCTAGACCGCTCAGCTCACTGACGGCTTTATCGAGTTTTTCTGCATTATTCGCTAATATTTCTACATTAAGTCCAAGTTCTAAAAGTGCCTTTGCCGTCGCGAAACCCATACCACTAGAACCGCCAATAATCATCACTGTGTCTGCATTTGAAAATTTCATAATCACATCTCTTGTTTGTAAAAGTCGTGATAATATTAGTTTTACGAAAAGCCTCTGAATAGTAAGCACAATTTGGTTAGGTAGGTACTTTTTGGTACATCTTTATGACAGCAAACGAAAAAATATTTCCAAGAAAATTAGCGCCTCAATCTAGCGCCCGTATGGTCGAAACCATTTATGGCTGTAAATGGTCTTTAACTGTGTATCAATTATTAGATGAAGGGATAAATCGCCCCGGTGAAATGGTACGTCAAGTTGAGGGGCTAACCACCAAAGTGCTTAATCAATGTCTTAAACGTAATATCGAGTTTGGTATTTTAGAAAAGCGGATATTTAACGAACTCCCTCCCCGAGTTGAATATCAAGTGACCCCGTTTGGCGAAAAGTTTTTAGCTATTCTTGAGCAGTTAGAAAGCTTACAATCTGAGATAGATTTACTAAAAAACGAGTAGAGTCAAACTTTTTAGATTCATATAAGCTTTTATGTAATGGGTTTAACAAATCGCAACTAGAAATTGATACTCTATAACATTACAATCAAAATTACCGTCACTTAAATTGTAAATAAACATGGCTTACTCAAATACCGCCGAGCAGCTTGAAGTAGCATCAAGCGTCTCTGTGTCTGACGAGTTTCAAATACTCACTGACATCTATAACGAACACGTCAATATTGCGATTTGGCAACACACTTTATCTTCTGACATTTTAAAAGAGTCGCAAAACATCATTGAGAACGCGCCAAGCCTTCAAGAAGTGATTGCCGCTGAACCTGAACATGCATTTGAGCAATTAAGCAGCAGCCATCGTGCATTGAAAGCAAGTCCAGCTCTGTGTGATCACATCGCAGTTCTAGTCGATATGTTCTGTACTTTGTTTGAAGCCAAGCGTGCTGGTGTGCGTTTGTCGGTTTTAGACAAGGCAATGTGCCCTAAATTTCATGTCGACAAAATCCCTTGTCGTTTAGTCACCACTTTTGAAGGTGTGGCCACAGAATGGCTCCTTAACGAACATGTTGAACGTTCAAAACTCGGTGCGGGCAGCCAAGGCCTTGATGACGAACAGTCAGGTATTATGACTGTGCAAAACGCCATTCAAACACTTGAAGCCGGCGATGTTGCCCTGCTAAAAGGAGAAGGTTGGGCTGGCAATGAAGGTAAAGGCTTAGTTCACCGCTCTCCAAAATTGGCCGAAGGTAAAAAACGCTTGTTACTCACACTCGATTTGATTGATTAACCTCACTTTTACTTTCTAAAACCCCTTTTGATCAGAGCTTTGCAGCCATTCAAATTGCAAAGCTACCTGATTTACAGTCAATCTTAAATCAAGAAGGGCAAGATGGGTGGCTGCTCGTTCAAATACTCGCACCTGAACTCGCACAAAATGCATTAGTTGGAAAAACCGGAAACTTACTTGCTATCTTCCAGCGAGAAATCACTCACTGATAAAATAACTGAGGCGCAAATAAGCGCCTCTTGAGCTTAACTAACTCTCAGTTTTATCAGAAGTAATAACCTACGTTAATATTCAGCCTTCTTTCAAAATTGTCACTGTTGCCAGCAATCGAGCCGCCAACAAAAGGTTGGTTTTTCGCATGCACCAAATCAACATACGTAAACAACGCGCCAGCTGATATCGACATACCTGTAATATTCATCCAAGTATTGGCAGTATCATCTGATTTGTTGTAAACGCTGCCAAAGTCGTTATAGAAACTCAGTTGAGAAATAGGGCCAATATCTACCGATAAATCATAAGAAACTGCAAGGTTAGTGCTGGTCGCCTCACTGGCGATGGTGTCATACATAGAGTTAGCACCTACAACGATTTGAGCCACATTATCTATGTGATATTGATACTGAGTATGCTGTAAGTGTATGCGCCATTGGCCGATATGCGTCGAAGCATGCAGCGCCCAAGCAGTATGGTCGCCTATACGACTCACGCCATCATGTAAACCGCCATCAAGCGCTGAAAACCCCACATGGGTTGTGCCAAACTGATGTTCTAGTTGATAAGTGTAACGACCCACTAGCGTGTTATATTCAGCTAAAGTCTTTGTTGGCGCATCATGGGTGTTTTCACTTCGTAATCTGATCCCTAATGCATCGACTGAATAGCGATCTTTACGTTCTTCAGCACCGCCATCAACGCCACCATGTTCGTCGTTTTTGAAAAATGCGATGTCTAATACGCTGTTTTCGGTTGCTTTGTGTTTGAGTACCAGTCCTAAGTCATAGTCTTCTTGCAAGCCAATGAAGTAATTAGGGCTCATAAAGTAACTATGAAAGCCACTATGTGGTGCATTGCCAAATGGCACTGGTGCCAAACCCATTTGCCCATGCCAGTCATCACTGAAATCGTAATCTAGATATGCAAACTTAACCACACGCATATAATCTAAAAAGCGGATCTCTGCATTTACACCGATGTCGGCAATGTCACCTGAAAAGTTCAAGCGCACTAAATCAAAGTCGATGTCGCCGCCACGCTTTTCGTTGTCATCATCATACGACACCATGTTGTAGTTAAACCGAATAGCACCACCGACATGAATATCTGGGGCAGCATTAACCACCACCTCTTTGCTGTTCTGTGCTTTGATCTGTTTTACTTGCTGCTCTAGCACAGTGATTTGTTGCTCTAACTTTTCAAGCTCAGTATTGGCTGTATTGCCTGCAGCTTCAACAGAAGTTGATACGAAAAATGACGACACCATAGTAGTGCTAAAAAGTGCCACCGTATAGGCCGAAAAACGAGGTGAAAAAAGAGGCATAAAAGCGAATTTCCAAGGTGAGAGTAATAAAATTCGCGCAAGCCTAGCCTACTCTTTTTGTGTATTCAAATTAGGGAAAATTGCAAAACTGCTAGTGATGTAAGCGAAGAATTTAAAGGCTGTTTAAACTCGTAAACAATGTAAATGAAAAGAAAACTCGCGCTATTTAGCTCCGCTACACAAGAAGATAAGAAACCAAGGTTATACAATTAAATACACTAAAAATCATGGGCTTGATATCTTCTTTACGTAATCGATCATCAATCGTAAATTATCTGTAACTTTAACCGCTCTAAAAGCTTGATTTTCAACCACTTAAATCCAAATTGACTGTTTGCTCAAGGTTTAATCAAAAACAAAAAAGAGCGCCGCAGCGCTCTTAATTGTACTCAGTTTTATGAATTAGAAAGCATACGTTACTTTTAATTTCACATTGCGCTCGTCCCCAGGCATACCGCCTAAGAACATGGCTTTGTTGTAATACACTTTGTCGAATAAATTGTAGATATTCGCTTGGACTTTCCAGTTGTCATTGCTGTAGCTGACACCTGCATCAAAGACGCTGTAACTTGGTACATATCCGTCAGGAATACCAAATGAAGTAGAGTGCGTGCTGCGGTTATCAACATACTTGTGACCTAAACTGAAGTTAATTGGCTCAGCGAAATCAAACAGCTCTTTTGAATAAGTAACCCAACTACCTACTGTCACATAAGGCACCCCTTTTTGACGTGTATCGAATGAGTCTCGGTTTGGATCTTTCTTATCACGTGCATCTTGATAAACCGCATTAAAGTTAAGCTTCCACTCATCAGTTAATACTGCGTTTAGGTCAAGTTCTACACCCTTAGTTTGCTCTTTCCCATCAAAGAAGCTCTTTGGTACGCTCGAGCCCGACACTCCCTCTTCATAATCCGGGTTTGCGTACTCTAAATTAGTACGGCTGCTATCAAAAACGATTAATGAGGCGACAAGTTGATCATCAAATGCTTTAACACGTAAGCCGATATCATTAGAAATTGACTCTGAATCTTCACGATCTTTTTCATTGCCATATATCTCTTCAAGTACACCAAAAGCCGTACGACCTTTTGCGTGATTAACAAACATCGACACATCATCGGTAAATTTATAACTTGCACCTAAGTTAAACGTTAAACCGCTATCTGATGTATCATGCTCTGGCGTTGGCTGTGCAGCACTTGAACGGTATCTTGCATCTACACCAAAATGCTCGTAACTTTGCTTGATACGGTTATACGCGACACCCACTCGAGTTGTAATGCCATTTTCAAAGTAGGCAACATGTTGTGCGCCTAAGCCCCAAGCATTCACTGTTTTATTGTAATCACTGGTTTTTAAAGGATCGTGTTCTTCAAAGCTGCCTGTTGCCCAGTTCGGATTACGGATATCAAATATGTAAGGTAATTTACCTTGGTAAATCACTTCACCCTCTTTGTTTTTAATGACTTTATCAGCATCATAAATTGAGTATTGCTTGAAGCGGATATCACGGTCTTCGTAGTTTGCGTTGACTAAAAACTCATTATCAACATTACCCAAAGTAAAGTCATAGCGTAGATCGGCAAAGTACTGCCAAGATTGCTCTTTTGCTTCAACTTTGCGATATTCCTGACGACGGGCAGCATAAGGATAAATTACATCATCAACCACTAAAGGCGCACGTGGATCAGCATTGATGGTTCCTCGACGGTTCCAGTATACATAGTTATACGCACCTGTTTGTCGGGCAAAGCCAGAATCATAGTCACGGAATTGCAGTTGGTGGTTTAACGTTAAGTCATCAGTGAAAGCAATATTATGTGTAAATTTAACACGTAGCTCTTCTCCTTCATTGTCTTTAGCCATTGGCGAAATAATACCGTTGTGGCCAAATGTATAAGGCGTTAAGCCATCATTAGCAGCCAATGAGTTTGCAAGCTGTTGACGCTGAGCATCCGATAATTGTACGCCTTTGCCTTCAGGATCATTAATTAAATCTTGCCAGCTAGCTTCACCCGCGGTTTTGCCATTAACAGATTCAGCATTATAAATTCGAATTGGGTGACCAATTGAGTCAACCGCAATGGCATCTTTGATATATGCCGTTGAAAGCATGATATCTTGCGCATCACTGATCACATACTTGAAACTGACATACGCTTCATCTCTGTCATTGCTTAAATCACGATACCCATCACTGCGCTCCGTTTTAACAAGCACACGGTAAGCTAGATCGTCAGTAATACCAGCAGTTGAATCCATTTCTACAGAGTATGTGTTCCACTGACCAAGCTCTGCGGTTAAGGCATGCTGCTCTTCAAATTCTGGCTTTTTCTCAATTAAATTGATCACACCACCGGCACTGCCCATACCATATAAACCTGTTGCAGGGCCTTTTAATACTTCAATTGACTCAACGTTGGTCAAAGATCGTGTTGGGTTAAAAGTATTGCCTAAACCTGCACCACCATACATGCCATCATAGGTATAGTTGGCGCCTAAACCACGCACCACTAGGTTATCACCGATGCCATAGTTGTTTCCCGCTTGCGTCACACCACTGATATTGCGCACAAGATCTTGCAGATTTGAAACGCCTTGTGCGTTGATGAGTTCGCTGTCGACAATCACAACTGCCGCAGGAGTTTCCATCAGAGACATATCTGATTTAGTGGCTAAACCCGAGTTCATAACAACTTGGTTTTGGCGACCATAAACACTGATCACTTCTATTTCAGAGTTATCTGTTGCCGAGCTGTTATTTGTAGCTGATTTTGTTTGTGCATAGGTGAAAGGTGAGACAGCACAGGCGGCCGCAATGAGAGATAAGCTAAATTTTTTCATGTTGGGATATGTACTCTAGTTTCAAATCACGAGCAGGCTAAATAAAAACAATTATCATTGCAAATTATAAATCGTTAATAATTGTTATTTGTATTAATAACATCCAACGTGTGAATATAGCGTTAATTAAGATGGTTTAAAGTCATGAAAAAATTAGCATTTATACCTATTACAGGGGCGTTTGTGTAAATCGAAAATATTCAAATTAATTTAATAAAAATAGTCACAATCAGGTTCAACAGAGACATTCGACCTCTTAAACGCTAATGTATTAACTTAGGCTTTTGAGTTAATTCAAAACTAATTTAAATAACCATAAATGTGCCATTATGTTCAAATCAACTTTTATTCACCGGAATAATCAGAAGCGTTCAACGTTCTTAGTCAGGTTAAGTACCAAAGATTATGTTGCAAATTTAGTCACTTAGTTCTATTGTTGTTAATGCATTATTTTTGTTTTTAAAGACAAAGGAATAAACATGAAAAAAGCAGCAATAATTTTATTAACATTACTCACTTCAGCATGCGCCTCTCAGCCTTGGTCTGAAGTCAATGGTGATTGGAGTAACCCAACGGACACTAATAACTTTGATGTAGTAATAACCGGTATCGATGGAAAACTTAAATTTGAGAATCGCAAACGAGAAACATTTGAACCTGGCCTTGTGACACTCCGCTTATCATCTGAAAGACCAACAAGAACAAATGCTGATAATAATTCATCTTATAATAATAAAATCGTTGAGATGAACCTTAAACCTTGTGTTCGTTACTATGTTTCAGCACAACACAACAATATTTTGAGTGGCAGCACCAACAATTGGGATGTCGTGGTATTGAAAGAAGAGCCAATTAAAAGCTGTCAAAAACTATTAAATAAAAAGCCTGAAGAATTAACATCAGACTCTAAGCTTTCTATATAATCATTATGCTCCATAGCCGTTCTATGGGGCAAAATCTTTCAATCTATATTATCTTTTATCTACTTCAACCTTCCCGTTTTTCACAACAAAGTTCACTTGTTCCATAACTGAAATGTTTTGTATCGGGTTACCTTTAACCGCGATAAAGTCAGCGTATTTTCCAACGTCTAAAGAACCTAGCTTTTGCTCTTGCTTTAGCAAAGTGGCTGGTGTAATAGAAGCTGCTTGCAAGGCTTGCAACTCGGTCATACCAAATTTCACCATACGGCTGAACTGTTTACCATTGTCGCCGTGAGGATAAACACCTGCATCTGAACCAAATACCATTTTTACGCCTGCTTTGACTGCTTTGCCAAAGCTCGCACGCTGCCTAGCACCTACAACTCGCTCTTTGTTTAAGCTTTCTTCTAAAATACCAGCTTTCTCACCTTCACCCAAAATATACTCGGTATTGTAAATATCCATTGAGAAATAGGTGCCGTGCTTTTTCGCAAGCTTGATGGCTTCATCATCTAAGAAGCTCACATGCTCTACCGAGTCTACGCCAGCTTTTATTGCAGATTTTATGCCCTCTGTACCATGAGCATGAGCTGCTACCGTTAAGCCGCGTAAATGTGCTTCAGAGACAATGGCGTCCATTTCTTCTTGGGTGTATTGCTGCGCCCCCACTTTAGTGCCTTTTGAAAGTACACCACCGGTCGCACAATACTTAATAACATCGGCACCAAATTTTATATTTTCACGTACTTTAGCTCGAACTGCCCATGGGCCATCAGCAACCCCTTTAGCAGATACTGCATGTTCGTGTGTGAGTAAATTATTATCACAATGCCCACCTGTTACCCCCAATGAAGGACCAGATGCAAAAATACGAGGCCCTGGCACATCACCGTCATAAATTGCTTGTTTTAATGCGATATCTGAGTATCCGACTGCGCCTAAGTTACGTACTGATGTAAAACCCGCTTCTAAGGTACGTTTTGCGTTACGCACACCGGTGATCGCAGCACGCTGAGAAGTGCGTTGTAACCGCTTATAACCATGCACTTGAGCATCACTGGTTAAGTGCACATGCATGTCGAATAGCCCTGGTAACAAAGTATGTCCCGGTAATTCAATGAGTTTATAATCACCAGCCAAACGCGTGTGGCCACGTTTTATCTCAGAAATTTTATTGTCATCAACCACCAGCGTCACGGGTTTTATCAATTTGCCTGTTTTAACATCGAGTGCCGCATCGGCATGAATAATTAAGTCTTCGGCTAATGCTGACATACTCGCTGTAGCAACGAATATGCCTAGCGCAATTGAGGTGAGTTTCATATTAAGCCTTTATTGTTTTAAGTGTAGTTTTTCTCTGTTTTTCATTAATCCATAAACTTTATGTTTTTGTACGTTTTTGCGACTTTGATAAAACATTGAAACAGAGAGTAGAAATGTTTATTTATTGAAAAAAACAATTTAATTATTCAATATGAGTTCAGGTATAGGAAATAAAATCTAATTTATTATTGCAGAATTATTACACCTTCCCCTATAATGCCCGCCCAACCGAATAGCAGCATGATGCTGACCTTCTTTTTTATAAAAAACACTTGTCATGGAAGCGGTCGCCTTTTTAAGGTGATGGCGCTTTTTTGCGCGCGTGTTTTATAAATTAAAGTCTCATTTCACTGTTATTCCATTAGGTTGGCGAGTCACCTCGCAAGAAACCAACACACACGAGATTTAAAACACAGTTTCTTGAGGAATAAATATGAACACCCCTGTACGTAATTTATCTCCTATCGCTGCGGCGATGGCCTTTGCATTGACCAGCTTCTCTTCAACTTCGGTCATGGCTGACGAAGCCAAAGCAGAAGAGAAAAAAATCGAAGCAATAACAGTAACAGCAACTAAACGTTCGCAAGTTATTTATGAAGTGCCAATTGCGATGAGTGCATTCTCTGGTGATGATCTTGATGCGCAAGGTATTTCTGACATCACTGATGTAGGCAAGTTTGTTCCTAACTTAAATATCACGGGCTTCTCTGCAGGCCACAACTCATCTGCAAACCCGTTCATCCGTGGTATTGGTCTGCAAGACCACCTAATTACAACAGATCCGGGCGTAAGTGTTTACGTTGACGGCGTTTACTTAGGTCGCCAAGTAGGTCAAAACTGGAACCTAGCAAACATCGAACGTATCGAAGTATTACGAGGTCCTCAGGGCACACTTTACGGTCGTAACTCAATCGGTGGTGCAATCAACATCATCACGAAACAGCCAGATCAAGCTGCAGTCACTAAAGTAAGTGCTGAAGTGGGTACTCGTGGTCGCTTAAAAGGCAGCATCTTCACTAACCAAGCTGTGACTGAAGATTTAGCATTTAACTTTAACATGGGCTTTAACCGTCGCGGTGGTTTAGGTGAGTTCATCAACTTGCCAAATGCTGAATACGATGTGGGCGAAAACCAAGAATTCCACGGTCGTCTTTCTGTAAAATACAATGCAAGCGAAGACTTACGTTTCGTATTCACAGCTGATGCAAACGATGGTGAAGGTGGTACACGCCCATTCACAACTTTAATTGACGAACTACCAAATGGTCGTTTAGCGCAAAGCGGTTTAACAAACGCTGACGTTGCAGCTGACCCATATGACAACGCAACCAGCACCATTGAAACTGCAACCGTTTCAAACAAAGCAAACGGCATCTCTTTAACGGCTGAATACGACATCAACGCTGATCTTGGTACTAAGTTCATCTTCTCTAAGCGTTCATCAGAATACAAAGCGGGTCTTGATGATGATGGCACAGCAGTAAAACTGGACCACTACCCGGAGCGTGGTACAGCTGATCAAACTTCTGTTGAACTGCAATTAACGGGTTACTTAGGCTCTGTTGACTTCGTAACGGGTGTTTACTGGTTTAACGAAGAAGGTAGCAACCGTCAAAGCGACACTGAAGCACAATTTAATGGCGGCCCAACAAAGCTTGAGCTAGACCAAGAAACGACAAGTCGCGCTGTATTCGTAAACATGGGCTACGATGCAACTGATGACTTACGTCTATCTGGCGGTGTACGTTACACAGAAGATGAAAAATCAGCTTCAACAAACGTATTTGACCCAGTAGGTACAATTTACTCAAGCCGTGAATGGGATGAAGTGTCTTATGAAGTCGCTGCAAACTACACGTTTGAAAGCGGTCTAAACTGGTACGGTACAGTACAAACTGGCTACCAATCAGGTCAGTATCCTGCGCGCCCTTACTTCTTAATCGGTCAATTCTTCGGGGCGGGCGGCTTTGATAACCCTGAAGCCGCTGCAATTGTTCGTGCAAACAACGCATTTATTGCAAGTGATAACATCAGTGCTATCAACTACGAAACAGGATTCAAAGGCCAGTTAACAGACGATTTCAGCATGAGTGTGGCATTCTTCAACACCGAGTATGACGACTTACCTTATCAAGTAAACACATCAACAGAGACAGGTTTTGATACTAATAACCTGATCGTTGAGCAAACCTCTCGTGGTGTTGAATTTGAAAGTACGTATTACGTAACTGACAACTTCACGCTACACTCAAGCTTTGGCTTCATGGATGTAGACGTTGAAGAACAAAATGGCGTTAAGCC
This sequence comes from uncultured Pseudoalteromonas sp., assembly GCA_964479805.1. GTDB lineage: Bacteria > Pseudomonadota > Gammaproteobacteria > Enterobacterales > Alteromonadaceae > Pseudoalteromonas. Next base: position 16,546 of record CAYZOE010000044.1, read on the forward strand.
CGTTGCACCACTTACACCTGAGTGGACTGCATCACTTAGCCCGTCATATACGTTTGAACTTGAAAACAACGCGACAGTAACAAGCCGCTTTGATGTATCTTTCCGTGACAGTATGTACGGTGAGCCAAGCTCAGATCCACTTCGCATGACGCAAATTGATAGCCGCACAACAGTGAACTTCGATATCTCTTACGCGCCTGCAAACGCTAACTGGGATGTATCACTATACGGTCGTAATATCTTTGATGAACGTTATGATGATGCGCGATTAAACACAGGTGATTACCTACTTGTGATTAAGAGCAATGATGCAAGCGAGTTTGGTGTTCGCTACCGCGCAACATTCTAATTCGCAATTAAGCTAATACCAAAACGGGGCCATGTGCCTCGTTTTGCTTTTATAATTTAATGTCACCCGACGTAAAGTCGGTGCTACCGATAATTAAAGTTTTACTCTCACCCTAATTAGCTTGGCAACGGGCCTTTCAAATAACAGATAGCTGAGCGTCGCCGCCAACACTGATAAACCAATAAAAACCCACAACTGCATTAATATTTACATATCTAACTTAACAACTTGCGTCAATATTGGCATATGCATCAAGTATAAAGACAACGAAATCTTGCCAAGAAAGTCACAGAGTTTGTCTAAAATCACATTTTTACCGGGCACTAAGTAAATCAGCGCAAAGAAAATTGTCGACATCATCAGTAACACTTCATAACTGAGCCACATACGATGCACACTATCAAATCTTACAGGGCTTAGATCAGGATATAACAAGACAATACTGTCAAGCAAAACAAAGCCATGGCTTTTTACTAATCAGGAATATGGGCTTTACCTTAATGTAAGCCAAATAGCATTCCCACTAAAAAGTCTGGCAGACTTCTAAAAAGATGAAGATCATAAGCAAGCTCAAATAATTACCGAGCAAGAATACAAGGACTACATGGGTTACGTCATAAAGTAGTTCAATCCAATGAATATGAATATGAATATGAATATTCATTGTCATGGTCACTGCCCATGTAATGCTGTGATGCTTTCTACATTGGGCGTTTGTCTTAAGGCATTTTGTATACTTGTTATTGCTTTAGATTAATTTTAGATTGACTGTTTAATTCAACAACTAGTCTCTTTCTAGTAACCTGATCCTTGTTAAAGACTTGGGCAAACATCTCCTTTGCATGTTACACCATCATCTAACAATATATTCTCAGTTTTCAACTGTGCATTATTACTTAAGTCAATTTCGGTTAAGTTATTACCCTCTAGATGTAACTTTTCTAAAGCAGTATTGTTTGATAGGTCGACTGCTGACAACTTATTATTAGTCAATAAAAGTTCTAGTATTGATGTTTGTAGAGATAAATTAATGGAGTTAATAAAGTTATTCTCTAAGCTTAAGAGCTTTAATTCAGTCAACCCAGAGAGGTTAAGTTGAGTTAAATTGTTGTTCTTCAGCTTTAAGCTTTCAAGAGCAGTATTTTTGCTTATATCTATGTCACTTAAATCATTAAAATTTAAGTTAAGCTCTCTAAGCTTTTTAAGTTGTGATAGTGCAATATCAGCAAGTTCCATGCTGTAGAGTTTTAATGACTCAATTTCTAAATTGGCGCTTAAGTCTAAGTTAGATAAATTTTTGTTCCCGCCCAAGCTCAAGTTTATTAATTTAATGTTATTAGCCAAGTTAAGCCCTTTCAGATCATTAGGAGTATTACTACCACTAGACGAATACAAGCTGAGATCTGTTAACAATGTGTTTTTTGACAAATCAATGCTGGTTAGATTGGCCTCATAAAGAATTAACTCTTTAAGTAAAGCATGTTTTGAAACATTAATATTGCCTATATCATTTCCACCCAGGTTAAGTACTTTTAGGGCAAGGTTGTTAGAGATATTAATGTTACTCAGGCCAGTTTCATACAAACTAAGCTCTTCTAAGTCTGTATGTTTAGAGACATCAACTGGCTCTAGTGTATTTCCACCCAAATTAAGCACTTTTAGGGCGAGGTTGTTCGCAATATCAATCTGAGACAAGTTGTTTCTATAAAGTTTAAGAGACACCAATTGTGTATGCTGACTAATATCAATATCACTCAGTTGATTGCTGCCTGCATTGAGCTCTGTCAGATTCAAATTATTAGCTATATCAAGTTTTTTTAGCTGATTATCATACAAACTTAAACGCTTTAGCTGGGTGTTTTTTGAGATATCAAGTACCGTCAGTTGATTCCCAAACAACCTTATATCCGTTAACTCAAGATTCTTTGATACATCTACTGTTGAGATTAAGTTTCTTCCCAGACTTAAAACTGACAATGCAGAGGTTGTCTTCGTATCAATTATTTGAAGCTGATTGTTTGATGCTCGGAGTGCTTCAAGTGCAACGTTATTTGAGATGTCTAAATCTGATAGATTATTGTTGTCGACTCGTAAATCTTGCAGCAGAGGTGCGTTACTCACATCGAGGTTAGTGAGTTGGTTTTCCTCCACTCTTAATTCAGTGAGCTGCGGGTTCTTTGAGATATCTAGCTCGATGAGCTGATTCGATGTCAGTATCAATTTTTGTAATAAAGCGTTATTGGTAACATTAATGCTGTTCAGTGATGTATTGATAATAGTCAGTTCACCCAGTACTGAATTAGCACTGATATCTATTTGTGTGAGTGGACTATTTTCTATATGAAGTGCTGTGAGCTGAGTGTTAGTTTGAAAATCTAAACTTGAGATTGGTGTATTGACGAGTGAAATGCTTGTCAGGTCAATATTTTTAGAAACATCAAGTTGCTGAACTTGGCTATTCTCCAGTCTTAATGTTGTAAGATTTGGTAGCAATGGTAATACATCTAATGATGTCACATCACTATCACAAGCAAGCTCTGTAATATCGGTTGCATACTTATAGCCTGAGGCTTGGGTACATGCTAATAAAACTGGATCTTGTATTATCTCTGCGAGCACCAGTTTTGGCTTGAATACCACCTTAATCTCACAATGCTCAATGATGGGTCCAGTGACATAAACATTATTATCTCTTAATTCACCACCACAACCACTGACAGAGTCAATTAGCTGATCTTCATTAGGGGATACTTGAAAGCTTTGAATTCTATTTTGAATTACTTCAGCAGAACTGGGAGAGATAGTGCCGCCATCTGCTACGCTCGTTTTAACCTGCAAAGGTTTCAGTTTAAAACTAACTTTTACGACACAGTTTGCGTTAATGACACCTGTTGTATACGTAGTTCCGGATAAGTTGCCTCCACAACCAGAAACAGTATCAATAGCTAATCCATCATCGGGGATAATCTCAAAGGCTACTGTTTCACCAGCTTTCACTACAGCTGAGTTTTTGTTTATGCTTCCATTACTATTGATATCTACAGAAACCGAATAAGTAATTTTGACATCATTGTCAGCATTTTCATTACTGGATTCAGAGCTACCACCGCAACCCAATAAGACCATAGTTGATAAACTTAATAACCCCAGTAAAAACCGCTCCATTATCTCGTCCATATATTCACATTCAACAACTTAGATATTCTATTATAAACCTCAACTATTGACTATATATGGAGCATAGAGACAAAAATGGCTCTATAAAAATGCCATTTTCACTACTATTTAGTGATTGTACTCACTCTACAAACTCTAGGTCGAGTACTATAACCTTTATAAATAGTTAAGCTTAAATCCTAATTACCACTCGCCATCGCTACTTTTAATTCACGCAAAAGCGTTTTATTGTTTAAACTCTAAGTAGTTTCTTTCTCAATTGTAGTTTCATTTATACTCCATATATGTTGTCGAAACTCCGACAAAACACAAAAGCTCCAAAAGCTCCAAAAGCTCACAGTTAACTTATTTTTGCATTTGACCAAACACATTTTAGAAGGTGACGTTCACATAAACGCCATTGGCGTTAACTGCTTGGGTAGAAACAAACTCGATGCTGCATATTTAATCATGCAGATGTAATCATGGAGAACGAACCTCAAACTCATATTGAAGGCGATATTTAGTAACTGCTAAATGGAAGCCAAGTAACCCAGATATGCCAAGTTATTCTGGTTGAAAAATCAGATCGTAACCATGACGCTCAGCTAACCATTTTCAACGACGTAGGTTTTCGCTTGATAATTATTCGGCATTGCGATTTATTTTTGAACTGGTAAAACAGAATACAAAGGCGCAGAAGATTGAGTTATTAGCCTTCCTAAAAGATCCAAGAAACTTGTTTGGCTTAACGCAAATTAATACCGCTTAGAGCATATAGATACCTAGTTAAATTAATTAAAAAAAGAATAAGTGAGTACACTATGAGTTTATTTCCTCAAGCACCCAATGCGGTAGTAATGATAAGACCGCATCATTTTAGCCCAAACGAGCAAACTGCGGATGATAACAGCTTTCAGTCAAGCGGCGAATTCGATCCCGCGGAGGTCAGTGGTTTAGCTTATGAGCAAGTTACTAAAGCCGCTGAAACCTTGCGCAGCCATGGTATTAACGTACACATTTTTGAAGATGAGGGAACCGAAACTCCAGATTCGGTGTTCCCAAATAATTGGTTTTCTACCCACCTTGGTGGGCAAATTGCCATTTACCCTATGTATGCGCCGAATAGGCGCAAAGAGCGCCGCAGTGATATCATAGAGTTTCTAAAGGCCCATTATCGCGTGCAAGATGTCATTGATTATTCTGGCCTTGAGTATGACAACCTGTTTTTAGAGGGTACGGGGGCCATGGTGTTAGATCACATTGAACGTGTCGCTTATGCCGCTCGCTCAAACAGAACCGACTCTCATGTGTTAGAGCGTTTTTGCTCGCACTTTAATTTTGAACCTATGGTGTTTGACGCTCAAGATATGCAGGGGAAAGCGGTTTACCATACCAATGTCTTTATGTGTATTGGCAGCGACTTTGTTATAGCTGGGTTTGAGATGATGACAAATACCAAACGCCGCGATGAAATCATTAGACGTTTTGAATTTGCTGGCAAAAAAGTGATCCATTTAACTGAAGCACAAATAGGCGCATTTTGCGGTAATGCACTAGAGTTACACGCAGGCTCTAAACGTCTATTGGCATTGTCGAGCACCGCATTTGCAGCGCTCAGCCAATCGCAAAAAGCATTGCTTGAGCAAAGTGTCACGCTAGTACCGCTAGATGTTTCGGCCATTGAACTAGCCGGCGGCTCAGTTCGCTGCATGCTAGCGGGTATACATCTGTCAAAACGCTAACACTGCTAAATCAAACATTTTAATTGGTATAAAAAAGAGAGCATATAACAATGATAAATAGCGCAATTAGTACCATTAACAATCTACTTTGGGGCCAAGGCCAAATACTTATTTTTTTGTTGTTATTTGCAGGCTTCTGGTTTTCATTCAAGCTCAAGTTTGTGCAGTTTCGCCACTTTAGATACATGTTCAAAGTGATGAAAGACAGCACCCAAGGCGATAAATCAGGTATCAGCTCGTTTCAAGCTTTATGTACCAGTTTATCGGCTCGGGTTGGCACTGGTAACTTAGCTGGCGTTGCTATTGCCATCTCATTAGGGGGGAGTGGCGCGGTTTTTTGGATGTGGGTGATTGCGTTATTAGGTATGGCGACTGGGTTCGCCGAAAGCGTACTCGGTCAGCTCTATAAAATTCGCGACGGTAACAATGAATTTCGAGGGGGTCCTGCCTACTATATACGCAAAGGCCTGAATAAACCTTGGCTCGCAGTGTTGTTCGCACTGTGCTTATTTTTAGGCTACGGGGTAAGTTTCAGTGCTATGCAAGCTAATACCATAGCCGATGCACTGAACAATACTTTTGCTATAGACCCAGCCTATTCAGGGGCAGCCATTGCCGTTATCGCAGGGCTCATTGTGGTAGGCGGTCTTCGCAGTATTGCCCGTTTTGCCGAGCTCATAGTGCCATTTATGGGACTGGCATTTGTGGCCATAGCGTTGGTAATTACTGCAATGAATATTCAACACCTCCCTACTATGTTTGCAGATATGTTCGCCTCAGCATTTGGTTTAACAGAAGCTGGTGCAGGTGCACTCGGTGCAGCAATTAAAAATGGTATTCAACGGGGATTATATTCGAATGAAGCAGGCGCAGGTAGCGTGCCCCATGCTGCAGCAGGTGCGTCTCCAGTTCCAAATCACCCTGTTGCGCAAGGTTATGTGCAAATGCTTGGAGTATTTGTCGATACCATTGTTTTATGTAGCTGTACCGCTGTGGTCATTTTACTATCTGATATTACCATCAGTGGCGAAATGGATGGCATTGGTATGACACAAAACGCCATGAGCAGCCACTTTGGTGAATTTGGTCATTATTTTGTTGCCGCGGCCATCACCCTATTTGCTTTCACTTCCGTGGTTGCAAACTACGCCTACGCAGAGAGTAACCTTCACTTGTTCAAACTCGACAATAAACTGGGTCGCGCAGCTTATACGGCCTTATATTTATTTATGGTATTTTGGGGAGCAACTGCATCACTCAAAGAGGTATGGAGCATGGCCGACGCTGCCCTTGGTTTAATGACCTTAGTGAACATTTACGCCATTGTGCTGCTCACCCCAACAATAGTTAGTATTACCAAAGACTATCAAAGTCAGCTAAAAGCCAATAAGACTCCAAAATTTAAATTAGATAATGTTGAAATTCAGGGTAAAACAGAAAAAGGCGTATGGTAGTAACAGCCAAAAGAGCGTGTTTAAACACGCTCTTTAAATTATCTAATAAATTAAGCAGGCAAAATACTCTGCCCATGATTAAAGACATTAGTCGGGTCGTACTGACTTTTCACAGCCTGAAGTTTTAGATAATGCTCACCGTAGTAAGCTTTTTGCCAGTCTGCAATTAAAGGGTCGATGTAATTTACATATGCACCACCTGTGCTCCATGGTGCCATAACTTGCCTAAAGCCATTTTGCTTAGCTTGTGCAGTATCTATTTGTGCGTTGCTGGCACTTGGGTGTAGTGGTAAATAATATTCAGCACTTACAATGGCTTTACGATGAGGATATGCGGTTTCATCCTCTCCTATTTCATCAATTTTACCACCGAGCAAATTCATGATGATCATGCCGTTATGACCATCGCTATTTTGTTGCTCAATTTCAGCTTTTAATGCTTTTACTCCCGCAGGTGGAATAAGAGAGTTAAAAAAATCAGAGCTAGCACCAAACGCACTGCGCTGCATCGTGCCACCTTCCACTTGTGTGCTTAAATGACAGGACGCAACATTGCTCTCACAAGTGCCTAGCATCACACTGCGATAACTACTTGTGCTATGGGTGTTAGAACTTGGTGTTGCTCCTGTTTGCGTAATGAAATTTTGCCAGAGAATTTCCGCTTCAGCTGTTAGGTTTAAACAAAATGCCCGAACATTGACTCTCGGACCGCCAAACGCCCAAGTTGGTAGACACTGTGCCCACATTTCATTGGGCCACTGCTCTGCCAGAGTTTGCCATACCGCGAACACGTCTTCAAAATCATCAAAACTAAAATTCGCTTCAAATACAGTGATGTCGTTGGCTGCATGTGTTTTGAACTTAAATTGCGTCACAATACCAAAGTTACCACCGCCGCCACCTCTGAGTGCCCAAAATAGCTCGTTGTGATTGTTCGCATCACAGCTGATGATTTCGGCGTCGGCAGTGACTATCTCAACCGCTTGCAGCGTATCGCACGTTAGGCCATGTGCTCTATCAACTACACCAAAACCGCCTCCCATGGTTAACCCCGCTATGCCCACGCTCAAACAACTGCCTGCAGGAATAGATACCCCCTGCTGCGTTAACTGGTCATATACATCTGTAAGTCTAGCTCCTGATCCCACAGTGGCGATGTCACCTTGCAATGAGATGTCATTCAGATCAGATACATCAATGATCATACCTTCGGTTGTGGAATAGCCACCATAGCTATGGCTGCCAGAACGCGGCGCTATATGAAGTTCATGCTCTTTTGCAAAACGGAGCGCAGCCTGAACGTCTTCAGTACTTGCACACTTCACCACAACTTGCGGATAAATATGATCAAAGCGTTTACTAAAGCTTAAACGCGCCAACGAATATGGTTGCTCGTCTGCAGGAAGAATAACGCGACCGGAGACATTATTTTTCAAAACTTGCCATTGTTCACTTGAGAGTTTACTCACCACATTTGTACCTGGGCTGTTATCTATCAGTGGCGGTGTAACTTCAGGCGCTGAACCTCCTCCCCCACCACAGGCAGTTAAAAATACAGAGGCGGCTGAAAAGCTGAGAAACTGTCGACGGTCCATAACGATCCCTTGGTATTGTTTACTTTGTTGTTTTTATAACCTGTTGAATTACCCACATTATGCTAAACCTTTGTATTTAAACAGGGTAAAATGTAGCTATTTCATTGATTATTAATAATTTTCACTTTTCTTGAAAAATCAGCGTGGTAATTGAATCACCGTCCTGCACGCGCTAGACTGAACTATCAGCTTTTAAAAGTTCAATAACAATAAGATGTCTAATAAAATAATCGACCTGCGTAGTGATACCGTAACCCAACCTTGTAAAGCCATGCGTGATGCAATGGCCAACGCCCCTGTTGGCGATGACGTGTTTGGCGATGATCCAACCGTAAATGCCCTGCAACAAAAAGCCGCGGAGCTTACCGGCCATGAAGCGGCGTTATTTGCCCCAAGTGGTACGCAAAGCAACTTACTTGCCCTACTTGCCCATTGTCAGCGCGGTGACGAATATATTGTTGGTCAAGACGCCCATACTTATAAATATGAAGGCGGTGGCGCAGCGGTATTAGGCAGTATTCAACCTCAGCCAATTGACTTTGCAGCAAATGGCACCATTCCACTGGATATCGCGAAAAAGAAAATAAAACCTAACGACCATCACTTTGCACGCACCCGTTTGTTATCAATCGAAAATACCGTAGGCGGGCAAGCACTGCCTATGTCTTACTTAGATGATGCGCGCGCTTTTTGTAACGACACGGGACTTAGTTTACACCTTGATGGTGCTAGGGTATTTAACGCTGCGGTGCATCACAATGTGCCTGTTTCGGCAATTACGTCGCAGATAGATTCGGTTTCTATCTGTTTATCGAAAGGTCTAGGTACGCCGCTTGGCAGTATTTTATGTGGCCCGATAGACTTTATTTATGAAGCTCACAAGTGGCGAAAAATGCTCGGCGGTGGTATGCGTCAAGCTGGCATTGTCGCAGCCGCCGGTATATTCGCGTTAGATAACAATATTAATAGACTGATTGAAGATCACCAAAACGCAGAGTTTTTAGCCAAAGAACTAAATGAACTCGATGAACTAACAGTCACAAAGCAATTCACCAATATGTTGTTTGTTGAATATCAAGGCCCGCTTTCACCCACTGAGCTTGCTGATAAGCTGTTAGAAAAAGGCATCAAAATTTGTGCAGGTGAGCAAATGCGTTTTGTATTGCATAAAGATGTGAGTAAACAGGATTGTAAAAAAGTCATTAACACGTTTAAAAATATTCTTAATACTTAACCTGCCATACTCCTTAACAAAAATATAAACGGCCGTGCATGCCGTTTATATTGATTTTGCTTAACAAGCACTCAGGCTACAAGAAATAAAATTTAGACTTCTCCCCACAATAAAGGTTTCGCAGGCGACATAATCCCGTCTTTAAAATCAAAGCCATTAGCCCTGTCTTCAGACAATAACCAAGGGCCATCTAAATCAACAAATGTAGCTTCTGAAGATAGTAAAAAAGCAGGTGCCATGGCTAACGAACTCCCAACCATACAACCAACCATGATAGTAAAACCCAGAAGCTGTGCTTCTCTCATTAAAGCAACGGCTTCTGTAATGCCTCCTGTTTTATCTAGTTTTATATTTATAGCATCGTAATATCTTTTTAGTTGTTGTAAGCCTTCACGAGTATGGCAAGACTCATCAGCGCAAATTGCAACAGGCCCATTATATGCTGCTAAATCAGCATCTTGGTCTGCCGGTAAAGGCTGTTCAATTAAACTCACATTCAGCTCTGCAAGCGCCGGCGCAACCTCACATAGATCTTCAATTGTCCAAGCCTCGTTAGCATCAACAATAAATTTAGATAAGGGGCTGGCCTCATGTATTGCTCGCATTTTATCGACAATATTGTCTCTATCTAATTTTACTTTGATAAGTGGAGGGTGCCCCATATCTGCCGCTGCTTGAGCCATATTTTCTGGGCTGTCGATACTGAGTGTTTGCGCAGATACACATGACTGAGGTTTTGATAAACCCAATAGCTCATGAACAGGCTTATTCGCAATTTTTGCGCGCAAATCCCAATATGCGCAATCAAGTGCATTTTTTGCAGCGCCTGCGGGCATCTTTTGAATTGCATTTGAGAGCATACCCTCACTATCAAGATACGCTTTAATCGCATTTATTTGGGACATTACAGAGTCAAGTGACTCACCATACCTTGCATAAGGTACCGCTTCTCCTAAACCAACGTATGAACCACTTTTAAGTGTTACGACAATGACATCCGCAGAGGTTTTCGATGAACGTGAAATTTTAAATACCTGCTTTAGTGCAAAGCAATGTGTCTCTACTGCTAGCGCGATCATTAGTCAGACTCGCTAACAAGAGTTTGTACTACACGTTCACAACCATCTCGCAATGGGTCAAAAACTGGGACACCAAATTCACTTTCTAGTTTGTCACAGATTTGTTTTGCCTCTTCTGTATCAACCGCAGAAGTATTCACCGCAATACCGAGTAACTGCACCTTTTCATTAGTTAGCTTTGCAGCCTGAATATTAAGTGAAATTGTATCGGCTATGCTTGGTTGCGAGCAGTGAGGTAAACCTCGCATAGATACTCTATTTAAAGCATGACATACGACAAGGTAATCAGGTTGCGAACCATGCAGTAAACCTAAACTCACGCCTGCAAATGCGGGGTGCGACAGTGATCCTTGACCTTCAATGATATCCCAATGTTCAGCCTCGTTATTCGGCGATAAACTCTCTGTTGCACCAGCTATAAAGTCAGATACCACACAGTCTATCGCCACTCCTTGCCCTGCGATTAAAATTCCCGATTGACCTGTGGCTCTAAAGTCAACATTGAACCCTGCTTTGTCCATCGCCTTTTCTAGGGCTAAAGAGGTGTACATCTTACCTACAGAGCAATCTGTACCAACAGTTAGAATACGTTTACCCGATCTTTTTTCACCTGTGCCTGTTACGAACTTAGCAGTAGGATGACGAATATCATGTAATTGGCAGCCATTTTTGTCTGCTCTTTGCTTAATTGAAGAGATATCAGATAGCTTATCATGCATGCCACTCACAATATCCATACCCGCATCAAGTGCTTGCATAATTGCTGGCAACCAAGCTTCTTTAATAATTCCACCTGAATTTGCCAGCCCTAAAACTAGGGTTTTTGCGCCTTGTTTAACTGCTTGCTCAATTTCTATGTGTGCTAGCCCTGTAGAAACGGTACAACCATCAAGACGATACTCGCCAACGCATAGCTCTGGTCGCCAATCAGCAAGACCTCGTGCCATTTTAATTGACAACAAGTCAGTTGCATCACCAATAAATAACAGATAAGGAGGAGAGAGAATCATAATTGTGTCCTTTGCTAAACGTCTTTAAGAAACTTAATTCTGAGCTTATCTCAGAACACAATTAGATAAAGTGACAAGGGTTTCAACATCCATAACCTTATGTTATGGGGTTTCTTAACTCCCTGACAAAGAATAGGTTAGTTCTGATATAAACTGCTCAGAACTTTTACTTAACTGACGGTTTTGTAAATGTAATGCATTAACTTTAAACGTCAGTGGTGGTTCAAATGACGCCATCGCCGTATCACTCGTCAACATTGCATTTGCAGTATACTTATCTACCACGCAAAGCCCCATACCTTGAGCAACAAGCCGTGTTGCAATGAAGTATGTTTGTACTTTGATCATGCAGTTGAGTTCAACGCTATTTTCAACTATTCGGCTCCATAACAAATCACCCAAAGGCCCACTTTCACTGATATCAATAAAGTCATACTCAGCCAATTGCTCAACACTCAATGTTTTCGGGGTTTCAGGAAAATAGGCCTTAGGGTAAACCACCACCATTTCAGACTCTGCTAATTCTAGGCTTGTAACTCCAGGAAATACTTTTGGTGAGAATAACACCGCGATGTCGCAGGTATGCTCTATCAATGACTGAAACACGGTATCGTTATGTATCGTACTAATATTAAAACTAATATTTGGATATTGTGCTGTAAAGCGACCCAGCGCCTCAGGCAAAACTGTAAAACCTAATGCCGGTGAGATACCTAAATTAATATTACCGTATTCGGCCCGTTTAATGTTTTTCGCTTTATTTCGAATCGAGTGTATTTGTTGATAAACTTTATCTACTTCTCCAAACAAGCTTTCCGCTTCTTCAGTAGGGATCAATCGACCCTTTACCCGATGGAATAGGTCAAACCCCAGCTGTAGCTCAGCATGCGCTAATACTTTACTTACCGAGGGCTGTGATACGTGGAGTAAGTTCGCTGCATTGGTGATAGAGCCGGTTGTGTAGATGGCATGAAAGATCTCAATGTGCCTAAGTCGCATAAAAAGTACCTGAGTTAAACTAATACTAAAGCACAACCGGTCCACAACAACATCGCAGCTATCGCAGCAAATGTTGCAGGTACAAGCTGACTTTTCACATGGTCCATCAAATCACAGCCGGTTGTCATTGCACTTAGTATAGTCGTATCAGAAATAGGAGAACACTGATCGCCATATACACTGCCATTTAATACCGCGGCAAAACATAAAGTCATAAACATATACGGGTCAGCTAAATGCTGCATTTCAGCAATCGACCAAGCCAATGGCATAGCTAATGGAAAAGCAATGGCATAGGTCCCCCAACTCGTGCCTGTTGAAAATGCAATCAACATAGTTAATACCATCAAAAAGCAAGGTAACATCCAAAATTGAACTTGCTCACCTAGCAATTGCGTTAGGTATAAACCTCCACCCACCTCTTTACTGATACTACCAATGGTAATAGCCAACATCAAAATGACCGAGGCAACAACAACCCCTTTTAGTCCATTACCAAACCCTTCTATGATATCTTCTAGTGCCATACCTCGTGCCATCGCCATGAAAGCAGCAAGCACTAAGGCTATAGCAAACGCCCAATTTACTTTCGGTGATCCTAAAAAATAAAATGTACCAATGGCGATACCGATAATGCTTGCCAAAGGCAGCAAAAACTCCCAAATATTTGCATTATAATAATCAGGGCTATCTGCCCCCTGCAATTCTTTTGCGCTGAGCGGCTTGGCATTTTCTGCATCTAATTGACCTGTTCTAGCTGCTCGAATATGCGCCGCACGAATACGTTTTCCTGAAAAGTGGGTGATATTTAAGCTCAATAATAAGGTACCTAAAACAGCCAAGATACCGTAGAAACTAAAAGGAACACTGCTGAAGAAAAAACTAATGCGGTCAGCCTCTGTCGCCAAAAAGCTTACGCCTGGCACAAATATCAATGCCTGTACATAGGCTGGCCAGGCATTAAAGGTAATCACTGATGCAATCGGTGAAGCTGTAGAATCAACAATATAACTCATCTCTTCATGACTGACCTTGGCCTTATCGGCCAGTGGCCTGACGGTTGTTCCAACCAGCACAGTACTCATCGTCCCACCTTGAAAAAATAGCACCCCCATAAACCAAGCAATTAATTTGGCACTGCGCGGCCCTTTGACAAAATGCTTAGTCATAAAATTTGCAAATGCTAGAGCAGCCCCCGTTTTAGACCAAATCCCCAATAAACCACCAAGCAACCAAAGGTATAACAATAAAATTGCCGCTGCACTCTCACTTGCCAAATTGGGCACTAACACTTTGTCAGTCAGATCATATCGCCCTAACATCATTGCGCCAACAATCACCCCAGCTAACAAAGCTGTTAGAGGTTCACGAGTCATTAAACACAAAACAATTGTGATCACTGCAGGTAATAACGACCAAGCACCAAAATGAAAAGCTGGTCTGAGTAATAAAACTTGCTCCGCCTTTTGAACCCACTGTTGCGACAACTTGGGCGCTGCTTGCAGTTCGTCTAAGTTGCTTTGTCTGAGAGGAGAGCTGTCATATGGCACCAAATCCGGAATATCGCGTTGCTCACCCTTAAAATAATAACTAAGCTGCCCAGAATCTGATTTATGAATATCATAGCTATATTGTTGCTCTACCCAGTGCACACCAGCGCCCTGCCCCACATAAATTGCAGTACATACTCCAAATAAGAAGATAAGCAATGCTAATGGCTTAGACTTTATCATGACAATTCCTAACGAGATTTGAATTGAGAGTTAATTAATTGTTTTACATGTTTACTTTTTCACGCTAACACATCTCAAGGATTAACTTTACATCATTAAACCTTGCACCCTATAACCTAAGGTTATGGATGAGCTATTAACTATAAATTGTTAACTAAAATAAATTATTTATTGTTTAGCCTGTAGCAGGCAGGGCTTTAAAAAAACTGAAAGACAAAAAGCCCAATCCAAATATAACAACGACTAAAATGGTGAAAACATGACATTCAAAGCCAATCTCGCGATGAAGCCAGCATATTTAAGTGTTTGTGTTGCTCTTGCATGCATCTCATCAACTACACTTGCTCAACAGGGTAATGATAAAGAAATAGAAAAAATCAGTGTAGTTGGCTCAAATATTAAAGTGAATCAAGACAGAGGTGAGCTGCCCGTTACTGTTATGTCAGGCGAGGACATCGCAAAAACAGGTGCTATGACAGGAGCTGAACTACTCGCTGAAATTCCGCAAATGGGCGAAGTATCATTTAACCAAGGTCGTTCTGGCGCTGGAGTGAATGACGCTAGAGGCGATGTATCGTCTATTAATCTGCGTGGTCTGGGCACTGGTAATACACTTACTCTACTGAATGGCCGTCGCTTAGTATTGCACCCAGGTACTCAATCAGAAGGCCTAGTACCAGTTACAACCGTCAACAGTAACACTTTGCCAGTGAAAGGCTTAAAGCAAGTCGAAGTATTACGTGATGGTGCGGCAGCAATATATGGTTCAGATGCTGTCGCTGGCGTCATTAACTATGTGTTAAAAGACAACTATGAAGGCAGTGAACTGAGTTTTAATTACGGTAGTTCAGAAGGCACATCACAAGATCAACTTACCATTGGCGGCATTACAGGCTTTGCGTTCAACGACGAAAAATCTCATTTAACTACCTCTTTTAACGCTTATTTTAAAAATGGCATGATGGCCAATGAACGAGAATATGCTCGCTCAGCTGATTTATCAAGTTACCCTACTCTCCCAGAAGAGTTTATTGGCGATACACAGTTAGATAATCGACACTCGGCTTCACCATGGGGTGAGTTCAGCGGTAAAGAAATTGGCAAGTTTCACATTCGCCCGCAAACGATGGGAGACTGTGAAGTAATTCTAGAAAATGGTGTTTGCGCGAGTAGTGGCAGCCAGCCTCGAGATTTGAGATATAACCGAAACTACGATAACTCTTTAACGTCTGATGTTGAGAGATTTAATGCCTATGCGCTTTATACTCAAGAGTTGACTGATGAAATAGAATTATTCGGTGAAGCCCTTTATTACCAAGCCAAATCAGAAAGAACCCGCTTTCAAGCACACAATTTATCATCACAGCGTTTCAGTATCGCCGCCGACGCCTATCACAACCCGTTTGACGAACTGATCACGGTGAGAAATTATCGTCCTGTAGATGCTGGTCGCAGACAAGTTGAAGTAACCGATCACAGTTATCGATTATTGACAGGCTTAAAGGGTTACATTGATGAATGGGATTGGGAGTCAGCGATATTTCATACTGAGGCCAACTCACTAGATAGAACTTTTAACTGGGTGCAAGCAAGTAAATTCCAGGCTGCAATTAACAGCACAGATAAAAATACAGCTTACAATATATTCACAGGTGGTGATATCAACAATGTCACTCAAGGTGACAGCAGCGCAAATCCACAGGCTGTAATAGATAGCTTTACCACAACCGTTGATAGAGAAAGTAAAACGACCTTATCACAGTGGGATTTCAAGATCTCAAATAGTGAGTTAATGCCTATATTTGCCGGAGACCTAGGTTTTGCTGCAGGCGTTGAATACCGTCATGAAAGTTATGAAGAAGATAGAGATAACTTGCTAGACACCAGCTCACCATTTATTGATCAGAACACCGGAAAACTGCTCACCGAAAGTGATGTACTAGGTAATAGCCCTACGAAAGACAGTCGTGGTAGCCGCAATGTGTTGTCTGCATATGCTGAGTTTTATGTCCCCTTAGTTGAAGATGCAGCTTTTGCAAAAAACATCAATCTACAAGCTGCTGCTCGATATGAAAGGTTCAGTGATGTTGGAGACGTCTTAAAACCTAAATTGGCATTATCTTGGGAAGTAAATGACTGGCTACAATTTCGTACCGCCTATGCAGAAGGTTTTAGAGCTCCTGGGTTACCTCAGGTGGTAGCTGATAACCTTGCCCGTACAAATACCCGACGCGATCCTGTTACTGGCGTTCGAGGAGGTGTATTAGAACTGAGAAGCGGCAGTGACACACTAAAACCAGAAGATGATATAAACAAGTCTTTTGGTATTGTCTTAAAACCCACTGATAACTTGCTATTAACTGCTGATTGGTGGCAAGTTAAACAGGAGAATTTAGTTGGCTTACTAAGTAGTCAGACTCACCTACTCTATGATGCTTTACTTCGCAGTCAGGGCAGTAAAAATGAATTTGTAATTCGCGATGAAAACCTTGAAATTCTCCATGTTAAAAACGATTACGCCAACTTAAACCCAAGAAAAGTCAGTGGTGTAGACTTAAGCATTAGTTACGATATTAAATCTGATTTTGGCCAGTTCGACTTCAAGGTTAACGCTGCAAGGCTATTAGAGTTTTATCAAGATATAGATGCTATCACTGCCACAATAAGTGCAGCGCAAGCTGCTGGCAATGAAAGTATTTTGTTTGATGGTGAAAATATTGAACTGACTGGAGGTGGTAGTTTAGTCGAACAAAATGGTCGACCTAAATGGCGCTTTAATGCCTCTATGGGATGGAAACAAAATGACTGGGCTGCTGGTATCAGCGCTCGATATGTGGGCAAGTTTGCAGATACCAGTACGAATTATGCTGACGAGCAAGGTGAATTAATTCATTTACCTGTAGAAAGTTGGACCACGGTTAATGCTTTCGTTAATCACCGCTTTACAAAAGAAGGTTGGCTGAATAATAGCAAGGTGACATTCGGGGTTAGAAACCTACTTGATAAGCAACCGCCATTGGCAGATGCACACTTCGGTTATCAAAGTGGTTTGCATTCAAGCCAAGGGCGCTATTTTTACCTAAGCTATAGCAAATCATTTTAAAGAAGTTGGTTTTCAATCTAAGGCTTACCGTCATAGGTAAGCCTAACTTTTTACGGCATTTAATTATGATATATAAGTCAATCTTATTACTTTCCCTGTCAATATTTTCAAATATTGCAAACGCCTGTTTAAACAGTGATATAACCATAGATACCCAATTTGCGACAGCACGAATTGGTCAGTGTGAACAAATTAATGATAAACATATACAATTAACCTTATTACCAGAAAACACCCCCATCAATAATAGCCCTTGGTTCGGCTTTAAGATTTCAGCTAAAGAACAAAAGCAAGTTAAGATTTCTATCAAAGCGGATGGCGGAAAAATGCGCT
>CAYZOE010000045.1:0-13230 GCA_964479805.1 uncultured Pseudoalteromonas sp.
TTACGCGTATGAGTAGAACGTGGCAACATACCGTATTCAGCTGTGATCCAACCTTTACCTTGGCCTTTCATAAAGCGAGGTACACCGGCTTCAACCGTTGCTGTACAAAGTACTTTTGTGTTTCCGAACTCAACCAGCACAGAGCCTTCAGCGTGCATAGTATAGTTACGGGTAAAGGTCACAGGCCTAATTTGATTTGCTGTTCTTTCACTTGGACGCATCCACGTTCCCCTATATTCAAAATTTTCAACATTATAAAGGGTCATGCGCTATCTTGCCACGGACATTTGTGTTAATTAGGGTTATAACTTACTCTCAACAAAAATGATGATTTTGTTATTGGGCAGAAATTGCACTTCAAACTGACCAGCCCTGTGGCTATAATGCCAACGGTTTTAATTTTATGATTTTAGGAATCTTTACATGATCCACAGTATGACCGCCTACGCACGCCGAGAAGTTAAAGGTGAATGGGGCACAGGGGTTTGGGAAATCCGCTCAGTTAATCAGCGTTACCTAGAAACCTTTATCCGAGCACCTGAACAATTTCGCGGTATGGAGCCGGTAATACGCGAACGCCTTCGCAAGCACCTACAACGCGGTAAGGTTGAAGTATTCTTAAAGTTTGCAGCCAACCCTGCGCATGTTGGCGAATTGTCTATCAACGAGACTCTGGCACAACAGTTAATTAAAAGTGCCCAATGGGTTCAGTCGCAAAACAATGGCGACCAAGCAGTTAGCACCATTAACCCTGTTGATATTTTACGTTGGCCGGGCGTGATGGAAGCCGAAGAAATCGACTTAGACACAGTAAATAGCGAGCTACTTGCTGGTTTTGATTTACTGGTTGAAGATTTCAAAGCGGCGCGTGCAAGTGAAGGTGAAAACCTTGAAACCATGATCACGACACGCCTTGATGCCATCATCGAGCAAGTGGCGATTGTTGAGGGTCATATGCCAGAAGTAGCTAAATGGCAACGCGACAAACTAACCAGCCGTTTAGATGAACTTAAAACAGACATCGACGAAGGCCGCCTTGAGCAAGAACTTATCTACCTTGCACAAAAACAAGACGTCGCTGAAGAGCTAGACCGTTTGAAGTCTCACGTTAAAGAAACAAACAAGATCTTAAAGAAAGGTGGCGCATGTGGCCGTCGCTTAGACTTTATGATGCAAGAGTTTAACCGTGAATCAAACACTCTAGCGTCAAAGTCAATCAATACTGAGATCACCAATGCAGCGGTTGAACTTAAAGTGCTAATCGAGCAAATGCGCGAGCAGATCCAGAATATAGAATAAACAATTAGAATTTATCAACAAACCCCGACTTGTCGGGGTTTTCTATTATGTGCCCAAAAACCTAAGAAATCGCCCACTCAAGCCATTTGTGTAACGGGGTGTTTATTGAATGAACGTTTTGGCTTGATTGTTGTTGCTGTACTTTTTGCAATACGGTTAAAAGTGCTAAGTAAGTTGGCTTTGCTTCAGTTAATTTTGCTTTTAAGTATATGCTCGTGTCTGAGTCTTGTGCATGTTCGCCTGCCATTATTTGCATTAACAATGCTTCGCTAATCGAGGCTTTTGCCAGCACCCGCCTAACGTAGGCACGCCACTCATCGGTATAGCTCTCGTCGAGTCTTTCGGGGAACAAATATAAGTCCATCACATCTTGATGCAGGTCACAGACGTCGTTTTTGTCATCAAAGGCAACACGCAACAACAGTAAGCTTTCTATCGAGAGGGTATACAGGTATTTCATAGTAATGCGTCTCTAATTTTTTTGATTATAAGTACAGAGAAAACCATAAGATCACTTTGCAACCATTAAACCTTAAAGTTAAATTCAAGGTAGAGTGAATAAGAATCATTTAAAAGTAAACTAACCTTATTTTTAACTCGTACATAAATTATTGAATTAAAGATGGTGTGTTCATGTTTTTACAAAAATTAAAACGTGCTTTTAAAAAATCAGCGCCAAGTACAAGTACAGTGCCCACCGCTCAGCCTTTTTCAATCTGGGAAGACACTGGCCAAGTCTACTATCTTGAAAACACGCTCAAGCTCACTTACCAATCAAACAGTGGGTTAATTACGTTAGAAAAGCTGACTATGAGTGAGTTGCCAAATGTGATTAAAGACATTGAGTTACTCCCCTCTAGATCTCCTTTGGCCATTGCGAATATCGCACAGCAGCAATCTGCATTTAATATCAGTATTTGTGGGGTAACCTGGCAAAAAAATGAGCATACAACCAGAATTAAAGCCATTTCAGATGCAGCCCTACTGCGCAGCCAAACTGCTTGTTTTTCAAAGTCACAAGCTATATTTCGTCATGCAACGTTACTTGAGCATGATGATTTAATGACCTCTTCTATGGCGCACCCAAAACGAGGGATGCATATCTACAACAGGGTCTCAGTAGAGCAATTTACACAGCAAATCGTTGCTGCAAATGCGCGTCTATCAAGTGAGTTACGTAAAACTGTGTTAATTAAGTCAGATAACTTTGATAGGCCATTCACTGAGCACGAAACCGCACAAATTGAGCAGTTAATTAATTTTAACCCGCAAAAAAAGTTAGGCTAACCGGTTTTATATTTGGCGTGCTAATCACACGCCAAATTTATGTTTTAATTTAGAATATCAAGCAGCGTACTCACACCGCCATCTAGGTCATGGCACTTGTTTGAGTTCCATTCGCCATTCTCAATCTTAAAGCGTATAACTTCGTTGGTTGAGAGTGCTATATAAGCTCTACCCAGCAACTCATAACGCTTTACATGATTGACCTTTATTTTAGCTGTGTCTTCATACTCAAACCAAATCCATACATCATTGTTAGATTGCACCGAAATCGATTCAATTTTATCTTCACAGATGACAACTTTTGCTTGGGCTGTCGCTATAGAAGCAATCAACATTGCCAACATAAATGAGAGTTTTTTCATTATCTTTTTCCTTAAAGTTAAAAAAACAGGCTGACATTCAGCATGTTTAAGGTGGCAAGGTTTCATGACACGCAATGAATGCCTTTATGAACAACACAACAATTTTTAGTTTCAAAATCATGACAGCCACGGGTTTATTCAGGCTTTTGCGCCAGTGGCCGACGTAGACTCTGTGGTGCAGGCTTGCGCGCTCTGTAAATCGCCAAACACGTCAGATTTAAGCACAGCGCAATAACTCTATCGTAGTCATATAACATGGCATCTAAATATGCCTTTAAAGTACTTGAAGGTTCTACAAACACGTTTACAGGAACGGCTAAAAACAGCGGCGTGATCACAGCCAACGCTGAAGCAACTGCACAGCTCATCCACACAGTATGGTTTTTGAGGTTTTTTCTGATTGCAAAGTAAGTGGCAATGATAAAACAAAAGCAAATCGCCACACTGACGATAATCAACGACACATAACGTGCCCCCAACTCATGCGGAGATAACACATGGTGCATCCACACCCCTGAAATCGCCATTGTGCAGGCCGAGCAAACAGCAACCCTACCCATTATTTTATGCCACCGAGCAGAATATGCTTTGATTCGATTTGAATATTGCATGGGTAAACTGATAAAAAACATGGCACCACTGATACCATGCACAATAATAGCCAGGTACGTATTAAAATAAGTGGGATTGATTAAATTCGATGCGCCACCACTGGCTTGTGGCCCAAGCATCACCATAGCGACAATAAACATGGCTGGCACACCGGGTATGGCAAATAAAAAGTACAATGCGCTGACCGTTTTCCACTGACTGTTTGCTTCTCTAAATTGTCTATTTTTTACGTTCATAACCTTTTCTCTTGTTAGTTCTTGAGCTTAAGGCTATGTTCTAAAATTAAAGGTAATGCGTCGTTCTGGCCTATTGATTAAAACAGGAGGGCTGTCCGCCTAATCAACAGGACACTACTAAAAACACGCTAACAATATGTAAATTCTAGATAAAAAGAAATAAAAAATGAATGAACCTAATATGGCCTTAGTAGCGTTAAATATCGTCACCGTGAGTATTTTGCTCTTTAGCGCAAGTTTACTGATACTCAGGCATTCACAAAATCAAACCTATTACCCTTTATCTTTTAGTTTTATTGCAACCACCCTTGTGCTTTGCCAACCCACACTCAAAGCGGTTGTCCCATCATTACAATTGCCCATGCTGGTATTGGCATTGCCCGCTTTACTATTAATTGCGCCATGCTTTTGGCTTTATGTAAAAGGGCTAACAAACAGCTCGGTTTGGCTGTTTAGCAAACACGATCTCAAACATATGGTTGTGCCAAGTTTAGGCCTCATAATTAGTCTGATTACATTTTGTTTGCCTTACGAAATACAGTTTGGTCTGCTTGGTAAAGGAGACCTCACAGTACTAGACAGCTTTTCTGATACACTTAAAACTATCACCTATGTGCTTGCAATCCTGACATTTTTATTGGTGCTTGGTTGGGTTTTACAGTCTGCGTTTTATCTGTTCAAAATTCTTCAAAGACTGACGTCTTATCGTGCAAAACTCAAAGAGGTCTTTGCATCAACTGACAATAAAGAATTTCAATGGTTGAGTGGTTTACTCATATTTGTGGGGCTAGCTTGGGGGGTCGCTGCTCTGAATTTAATTGTTGATAATCTCTTTTCAAGCAATGGAATTTCAAAACAGATATTTGGCATTGCGGTGTTTGTGATGGTTTATGTTGTCACCGCATGGGGGTTAAGACAAAAGCCAGGCTTTGAAGAAATATTCGACACAACGTTGTCAACTCAAACAATCGACACTCACGAGTATGACACTGTGCTTAAAGCCAGCGAAGAGAAGTATCTGCGCTCAGCGCTCACAGACACTTATGCTAAGGCTATTGCTCAAAAGCTTGAATCAGCAATGGTAGACGACCAGCTATTTCTTGATGCCAACTTATCATTACCAAAATTGGCGAAACACATACATGTGTCGCCAAACTATATTTCTCAAACGTTAAACGAAACAATGGGCACCCACTTCTTTGATTATGTTAATGAACGAAGAGTCAACGAGGCAAAGACACTGCTGCAAAACAGTAATCAAACTGTGCTCAGTATTGCGATGCAAGTCGGCTTTAACTCAAAATCGGCCTTTTACAGTGCGTTTAAGAAATACACACAACAAACCCCAAGCCAATTCAAACAGCAGTGCAAATAAAAAAGTCATGTTGTACATGACTTTTTTATTTTATGAAGTGAACAAGACGACTTTACAACCCTAGGCTATGCCTTACCTGCTGCATCTGCTGTTGTAATTTAGTTTGAATATCACTTACTTGCTGACTTGAGCTATTAACCTGATCTTTCATACTGAGCATGGCATCACTGAAGTTATCAACTAACCCGCTCTGCTGCTGCGCAATTTCCATCGCATGGCCCGCAACCTGATTCGCATTTTGAGCGCTTTCTGACACACCTTCCGAATTACGTTTTAGCTCTTGCGCATGCTCGGTTTGCGCTTGCGCATCTTGTGAAAGTGCCCCTATTTGCTCTGAGACTTTCTTAGAGTTCTCACCCAATGTATTTAGCTGTTGATTAATATCAGACAATGAATCTTGCGTTTGTTGCGCAAGCTTTCTCACTTCGTCTGCAACCACCGCGAACCCTCTTCCATGCTCACCTGCTCGCGCAGATTCAATGGCAGCATTTAATGCCAAGAGATTCGTTTGCTCTGCAATGGTTCGGATCATTTCCACCACAGTGCCGACTTCTGACACCCCTTTGAGCAGCTCGTTTAAGCTATTTTGACCTTGCTCTACACGCTGCTCCGTTGACGAGCTGGCAGCGAGCATAGCATCAGCAAACTGGACGCTTTGCGTCATGGCTTCGTAGGTGTTGTTAGCATTATCTGACACCTGTGCATTGATACTATTAGCCTGATCGCCCAGATCTTTAATGTTATGCAACAAACTCTGTGTGTGCTCAACTTGGTTAAATGTGTTCTCTGATTGAGCACTAATATGAGACAAGTTTTCACTCATTTGCGCCATAAAGTCATTCACCAATGACAGCATTTCTTGGCGCTCTTGGGCTTCTAGTTGTTGACGCTGAATAAGCTGATTAAAGTAGCCTGCTATCTCACCCACTTCCGTATCAAGGTTTTTACTATGGATCTGCTTCATTTCATTTGAATTAATCAAATCAGCAAAACCATCTCTGAGCTGTCTTAGAGGATTTAGGACTTGGCTTAACTGAACAAAGTAAACGCCCGCTGCCAATACTATTAATAAACCAATGGCCACACTGAATAACAGCAACACTTGCATTTTCAATTCATCTTGGCTGGCCCTTAAATCATATTCAGCCGATAGCACAATATCAATAATGGTTTGAATATCTGCACGAAGTGCCTTTATACCAACTTGGCGAGACTGTGATTGCGCAAACGTATTTTGTACGTCCTTACCAAAACGATTCGCCCAACTTGACAGCTCTGATTTGATCTCATCTGCTAGGTCTTCAGCTTCTTCACCAAAAAATAACGCATCTTCATCCACCTCACTCATCACACCAAGGTTATCAAGACGCTCAATATTTTTTGCAATCCTTTGTAACGCAGTGATGCTGTTTCTAAGGCTAGTTTGGGTATTGTTATCAGGGTTTAACGAAAGTTGATAGGTGAAAATACTCAACCTATTCACTTCTTGGAAGTAATCGGATGCCAACGCGTAATATTGTTTTTTGACAGGGCTGTCATCGGCTTTCGACGCATAACTTATTAAAGAAGAAGCTGAACCACTCATTTGTCTTAACGCATTATCTAATAGCGCCATTTCGTTACCAGATAATTTACCTATCGCACGATACTTTCCGTTAATATCAGCATCCAATGCATCCAGCTTATTGCTCATCGTCGCAGCAAGTTCATCAGGTAATTGACCGATGTATGCTTGTTTGAGCTTTTTGATAATGTCAGAAGACTCTGTTAAATACTGACTATCGCCGCTACTAAGATAGCTTTCAACGCTACCGGATAGCTCCACCAGCACAGTATTTTTGAGTTGGTTATATCCTGTATTCTGCTGATCTAAGGTATTTAATAAATTTGATGCCCAAAACAATACGCCGGCTAAAAACAAACTTGCCGAAGTAAGTAAAACAGCTAACCACCGAGTAAAAACAGAAACACGCATACAACCCCCTTGGTTCCTAAATTCGGCGCTAGCGTATTAAACTTTTATGACAGTTTGATGTAACTTGCTCACTCAAAATGCAATTTGAGTTAAAAACATACTTTCTACCTATGTTTAGGTCGACTTGTGCTTTATTTCATCGCAGCTTTAACATACACATCAAAGCGATTTTTCTTAGTAGTGATTTGCATACTCGGTTTTTGTTCATCTAGAAATGGCGCATAGTCTGGGCGCTTTACGGCAACGCGTTTACTCGCCAATTTCATGGCAAAAGGTAACAAATCATCAGCATCATGATCGTCTCCAACTAAAGATTGGAACACACGCATTTCTTTTTTTACCAGTGCCGATTTTTCTCTATGTGGAAACATAGGGTCTAGATACACCACATCTGGTTCTACCTCAGTACTATTTAACAGGTCGTGACTTGAACCAAATGTCATGCCCACTTGCGCCTTCATCCACTCACCTATTTCAGGATCTTGGTAAGCACGCTGAAGGCCATCATAGAGTAATGCAGCAACCACAGGGTGGCGCTCATGCATAGTTACTTTGCAACCTAATGCAGCTAACACAAAGGCATCTCGGCCTAAACCCGCAGTCGCATCAAGTACATGCGGTATTGCCCCTTTATTTAAGCCAACTGCTTTAGCGATTGCTTGTCCTTTGCCACCACCAAACTTACGGCGGTGCGCACTGGCCCCTGTTACAAAGTCAACTCGAATGGCACCTAGTTTGGGTTCGTCACTTTTGAACAATTGCAATCCATGCTCATCAAACTGTAACTTAAACAAGGCTTTATTTGGCACATCATCGCAACTACACTGCTCGGCCCATTTGGCTAATTCAAAGCGTTTTTCTATTTCATCAAGGTAAGGACGGTTTTCTGGATAGGGGGTGTAGATTAGCAAGGGCAAACTCCATATAGAACAGCTTGCCCATTATAACGTTGAAAGTGTTATTTAAAAAAGCTCAATATCATCTTGTGCTGGAACTTGGTCTTCACCCCAAGGTTGGTTAAGCTTATTCAAACTTGTATGTAATTCTTCGCGTGTGTCTGTAATAAGCGCTAATTTTTGTTTGACCAAATCCAACTGTTCATTTAAAAACGCAAAATGTTGATAGAACTCAGTTAGCTGTTCAGGGCTAGTGGTACTCGTTAGTTTTTCTTGTTGCTCATTGGCTTGTTCTAACAGCTTCTTAAAGTTTTCCGACTGTGTACTGTGATGCATATCTAAAAAGACTAACTGTTGAGCGATGTCGTCACATACTTGCCCTATTAGCCCTACTTGATTAAGCGCTTGATCGCTTTCTTCCATATCATGGATTTTAGCATTTGTTGCTTCCAAGATATGTGGCAATAAATCTTTGTAACGGCCATACATACCTGAGTCATCAATCGGCATATTTTTGATCAACAAAGAGACTTTCGGGTAATTAATTATGGTGCGACGACCAAAATCGACAAAGCGATTACCGTCACGGTTTTGCTCTAGTAGCTCTTGCTCTATAGGTTGAATGGCCCCTTCTGCAGACTTAAACACTTCGCCTTGTTGATGCCAAAATGCAACCGCTACTTCTAGCTTTAAAGGAATGAAAAACTCAAAGAAAAATTCTGACAAAGTATCCAAATCGTGGGCATGATAAGATTGGCCTACATAACGCATAATACGACCCATATCACCGGAGTCCGTCATGGCTATTTCTGCTGTCATTTGCGCTTGTTCAATATCTTGTTTTAAACGCTGTGATACTTGGCGATACTCATCGAGTACATTAATTCTCGCGAGTAATTCTTCACGGTTGAACGGCTTTACTATGTAGTCAGCCGCACCTGAATTATAACCACGCATACGCTCAGAGATATCAGTACGAGACGACAAGAACATCACTGGGATCTCAAGAGTATCAGGAGATTTTTTTAATTTCTCACACACCTCAAAGCCATTCAAACCCGGCATTTCGACATCTAGTAAAATGATATCTGGTTGATATTTATGAGCTAACCGTAAACCTTCATCACCATTTTTCGCATGTATCAAATTACAGCTTTCAGCCAACGCGTCTTCGATGATCTTATGTACTAATTTGTCGTCATCGATAGCCAGCACCAGTCTGCTCATACCATTTCCCTTAATAAATCATGTCTTTAAATAGAATAGCCTGAGTTAATAATTTTGCGAACCCCAAAAAGCATAAAAGCGCCCGAAGACACTTTTATTTTTATAATCACATCAAATCCTGTGTGATTATTATGCAGACTTGCAATCCTAACGCAGTGTTTACCCAAGCTGTAAAAAATTTAGGCTATTCCACTATGGCGGAGTAACGCATCAACTTGTGGTTCTCTGCCTCTAAAACGTTTAAATAATTCCATTGGCGCTTCAGAACCGCCTTTTTCGAGAATATTCTGCATAAAGTCTTGTCCAGTTTGTGGGTTGAACACGCCTTCTTCTTCAAAACGAGAAAACGCGTCTGCCGATAAAACTTCCGCCCATTTGTAAGAGTAATAGCCAGCGCTATAGCCACCTGCGAAAATGTGACTAAAGCCATGTTGGAAACGATTAAACTCTGGCGCTTTGACCACTGCTGTACGTTTACGTACTTCATTCAGAGTAGACTGAATTTGACAATCGTCTTCAGTCGTGTAATCAGCATGAATATGGAAATCGAATAAACTGAACTCTAATTGACGCAACATCTGCATTGCTGACTGGAAGTTTTTCGCAGCCAATAGTTTATCCAGTAATTCTTTGGGCAACGGCTCCCCGGTTCCGAAATGACCCGAGATAAAGCTCAGCGCTTCTTCTTCGTAACACCAGTTTTCTAAGAATTGACTAGGAAGTTCAACTGCATCCCATGCTACCCCATTAATACCCGCTACCGCTGAAGCATCAATTTGCGTCAACATGTGGTGAATACCATGACCAAACTCATGGAACAATGTGGTGACTTCATTGTGTGTAAAAAGAGCTGGTTTGTCGCCTACCGCTTTATTGAAGTTACATACCAAGTATGCAACTGGTGTTTGCAACTCACCGCTTGCGCGAATTTTACGACCCATACAGTCATCCATCCAAGCGCCACCACGTTTGTGCTCGCGCGCATACAAATCTAGGTAAAAGTGGCCGCGAAGAGTATCGTTTTTATCGTGTACCGCAAAGAAACGAACATCTTCATGGTAAGTATCGAAATCTGATAGCTCTGTTACCTTGATGCCAAAGAGCTTATTAACTGTAGTGAACAGGCCCTTTAATACCGTATCTGCAGGGAAGTATGGACGTAACTGCTCGTCTGAAATGGCATACTTAGCTTGCTTTAATTTCTCACCAAAGTAACCGTAATCCCATGCTTGTAAGTCGGTCATTTGATATTCAGACTCAGCAAATGCCTGAAGCTCTTTTAATTCTTGCTCAGCTTGTGGTTTAGACTTAGCTGCTAAATCATTCAAAAACTCAAAAACCTGCGCCGGACTTTCGGCCATTTTTGTTGCTAATGATTTATCTGCAAAGCTATCAAAGCCTAGCAACTGTGCTAACTCATGGCGTAACTTTAGCGCCTCAGCCATAATCTCCGAGTTATCAAACTCTCCGGCATTTGGGCCTTGATCAGAAGCGCGTGTACAAAATGCACGATACATTTCTTCACGCAACTCGCGGTTATCTGCATAAGTCATCACAGGAAGGTAAGATGGAATATCTAAAGTAAACACCCAACCTTGAAGCTCTTTGCTTTGCGCCGTGTGTGCTGCTAAAGCAATCGCCGATTCAGGTAGGCCTGCAAGCTCGCTTTCATCAGTAATATGTTTTTGCCATGCTTGCGTTGCATCCATTACATTATTTCCAAACTTTGCTGCAAGCTCTGATAAGCGCGCTGAAATTTCGCCATAACGTTTTTGTTTGTCGCTATCTAATGCGATACCCGACAGAGTAAAATCACGCAATGCATTATCGATTGAGGTTTGCTGTGCAATGCTCAGAGATGCAAACTCTTCTGAGTCTTTCAATGCTTTATAGGCTTCATATAAACCTTGGTGCTGACCTACATAGGTTGAGTATTCTGAAATAAGCGGTAAGCACTCATCATAGGCTTGACGTAAATCCTCAGAGTTAACCACTGAGTGCATATGCGATACTGGCGACCACATACGAGAAAGCTTGTCATCTGACTCTTCAAGTGGCACCACCAGCCCCTGCCAAGTAAATTCTTGTTTTGCCAATACTTCATCAATGGTTTTACGACAATGTTCAATTGCAGCTTTTAATGCTGGCACTACATGCTCTGGCTGAATTGTCGAAAATGGCGGCAAGCCTTCAAGGCCGATCAGTGGGTTACTCATAAATACTCTTTCCTTTAATCTTGTTCTGATAAATATGCGCTTTCGTCATATATTTACCGTATTAGCATTGAAATTGGGGCAAATGCCGCAATTACAAGTTAGACTGAAATATTCTTGACACTTCACCTTTCTATTACAGAAAGCTTAGAACGTAAAACCAATTTTTAAGGAGTTTTTATGGCTCAACATTTTGATTATATTGCCATTGGTGGTGGTAGCGGCGGCATTGCATCAGCGAACCGTGCGGCAATGCGAGGCGCAAAAGTCGCTTTAATTGAAGCTAAACACATGGGCGGTACTTGTGTAAATGTCGGTTGTGTACCAAAAAAAGTGATGTGGCACGGCGCACAAGTCGCTGAAGCAATTAAGCTTTACGCACCTGACTATGGCTTTGATGTTGAACTTAAAAACTTCGATTGGGCAAAATTAGTGGAAAGTCGCGAAGCCTATATTGGTCGTATTCACAAAGGCTATGAAGGCTACCTAGCTAAAAATGGTGTCACCGTGATCAACGGTTTTGCTAAATTCGTTGATAACAAAACCATTGAAGTGAATGGTGAGCACTATACGGCTGAACATATTTCTATCGCTGTAGGTGGCCGTCCTTCGATCCCAAATATTCCAGGCGCTGAATTTGGTATCGACTCTAACGGCTTTTTTGAATTAGATGAGCAGCCACGCCGCGTTGCTGTTATAGGCGCAGGTTACATAGCTGTTGAACTTGCTGGTGTTTTAAATAGCCTTGGTACTGAGACACATTTATTTGTTCGTAAACATGCTCCACTTCGTAGCTTCGATCCCTTAGTAGTTGAAACACTCACTGAGGTTATGGAAAAAGAAGGCCCTAGACTTCACACTAATGCCACACCGAAAGCGCTGACAAAAGAAGCTGACGGCTCTGTGACCTTGCATTTAGAAAATGGAGACACTCATACGGTTGATCAAGTTATTTGGGCGATTGGACGCGAGCCAGTGACTGACTTAATCAATCTACAAGCCACTGATGTTGAAACCACTGAACGCGGCTTTATTAAAACCGATGAATACCAAAACACCTCTGTAACAGGCATTTATGCTCTGGGCGACATTATGGAAGGCGGTATTGAACTGACGCCAGTGGCAGTAAAAGCAGGCCGTATGCTAGCTGAGCGTTTATTTAACCCAGAATTGCCTGATGCCAAAATGGATTATGATCTAGTACCTACTGTGGTATTTAGTCACCCACCAATCGGCACAATCGGCTTAACAGAACCGCAAGCAATTGCAAAGTACGGCGAAGAAAATGTGAAAGTTTACACTTCTACTTTCGCAGCTATGTACACCGCAGTAACGCAACATCGCCAGCCTTGTAAAATGAAGTTAGTCTGTATAGGCGAAGACGAGAAAATCGTTGGCTTACACGGCATTGGGTTTGCGGTAGATGAAATGGTCCAAGGCTTTGCTGTGGCAATGAAGATGGGTGCGACAAAAGCAGACTTTGATTCAGTCGTGGCGATACACCCAACGGGTTCTGAAGAATTCGTTACTATGAGATAGGCACTGCTAACTCATTCATCCATGAAACACCGCCCGGCTCGACGTCCTTTGTCTCGCGTTCGAGCCTAAAATAGCTGCACGCTTTCGCTATTATCGGGCGGCTCTCACCCAACGGGTTCTGAAGAATTCGTGACAATGAGATAGACACTGCTAATCATTCATCCATGAAACACCGCCCGGCTCGACGTCCTTTGTCTCGCGTTCGAGCC
>CAYZOE010000045.1:13330-34019 GCA_964479805.1 uncultured Pseudoalteromonas sp.
TAAAATAGCTGCACGCTTTCGCTATTATCGGGGGGGGCTCTCACCCAATGAACTCTGATGCGTTCGTCGCAATGAGATAGCCACCGCCAGTCATTCATCAATAAAGCATCGTCAGGCTCGACGTCCATTGTTTTATGTTCGAGACTAACCTTATAACTCTGTGGTTATTAAGGAAGTTGATGTCAATTAATCTTTCACCTTTTTTAACTGAAAATTTTTATGCGGCGTCAATGAAGCTGCTAGAATAAGCGCAACTTTTCTGCTCTCAATACAACAAGGTTTTCATAGATGAAAAAACGTATTGCTTTAGCACTTTTAGCAAGTGCAACATCAGCAGCTGTGTCGGCTGCTGATACTCGCTCCCAAGGTATGGGTAATGTCGGTGTCGCTTCTGCAGACTACTTATCTTCAGTGTTAATTAACCCAGCGCTAATTAATCGTCACTCTGATGAGACTGATGACTTTGGTTTGATTTTGCCTTCAGGGAGTTTTTTCGTTCGTGATGAACAAGAATTACGTGACAATATCGATACTTTCCAGGATAGCTTTGATGAGCTTTCTGACTTACTAGAACGCGCTGAATCAGGTGATAATGTAACTGTTGATCAATTAGATAAAGCTCGAGAGCAGCTAGCATCTGATTTAAATAAATTGAATGGTGGCATTAACTTCGAAATAAATGCAGCGTTAGCGCTTGCATCTCCAAGCCGTATAGGTGGCTTTGCGCTTTATGCAAATGCAGATATTGACGCTCATACAAACCTATTCATTTCTGGTGATGATGTAAATGTAATTGCAAATGCACAAACTCCTGAGGAACTTGAAGAATTAAACTCTCGCTTACAAGTTGTCGGCGCTGCAATTAGCGAAATTGGGTTTGCCTATGCAAATCAGTTTACTGTTTCCGATAAGCAAGTGTATTGGAGTATCACACCAAAGTTCCAACAAATTGATTCATTTAACTATATATCGAAAGTAAATGACTTCGACGAAGATGACTTTGATGCAAACGATTACACGAAAACAGAGAAGAACTTCAACTTTGATATTGGTTTAGCAACAGAGCTGACTGAAAAAGTAACTGTTGGTTTAGTGGCTAAAAACCTCATCGAAAATGACTACGACTCTGTAACGAGCCAAGGTATCACGCCTTCTTACAAAGTTGGGCCTGAGTATATTGCAGGTATCTCTTACAACGGTGACATTGTTACCCTTGCCGCTGATGTTGATTTAACTGCACCTCAGCACTCAAACCTAATTAAAGAAAGCCAATTCGCGCGTCTTGGCCTAGAGTTAAATGCGTTTGATTGGATACAAATTCGAGCGGGTTACCGTCACGATTTCAATGGTGATAAAGAGGACAGCTACACTGCTGGGTTTGGATTTAGTCCATTTGGCGTAGTGCGTTTAGACTTAATGGCACAAACTTCTGGTGAGAACGACATAGGCGTTGGTCTTCAGCTTAGCTTCACGTTGTAATTACTTTGGCTGTGGGCATAACATTTTATTTGTGCCCACAACTTTAACTTTCTCTAATTAATTTTCACCCTGCTTACTACTTTAGCTATTCCCCAAACCTTTGATCTTACAAACTTGACTAATGTCTTACTTTTAAGCAATCTGAGAGTAGTGAAAACAATTTAACCATACCAAAGTATTGTCTTTTCGCTTTAGAAGGAATATAACGTGTTTAAACTTGCACATAACGGCAAAATTTTAATGGACATCGCTCAAGCCGCGCCTCCGAGCGAAGGCTTCATTCTTGATGCCCTGAAACAGTCTCCGTTTGCACAATGTGAAGTTGATCACGAGAACATTAAAGCGTACTTTAAAGGTGATCAAACAGAAAAGATTTTAGCTGTCGCCATTAAGCATGACGCCACATTTAAAGTCGATGTCTGTGAAGAAAAAATGAGAGCAATAGGTACAATTACAGTCGCCTATGGCGGTAAGACCATTTCGCTCGAAGAGGCTAAAAAAGCACTTATTGCCGCTGGCATTACCCGTGGTTTCAAAACTGTCTACCTTGAGAGTTTACTCAATAAACAACATCTAGCTAAGCCTGGAGATGAAGTTTCAGAAATACTTGCAAAGGGAAAACTGCCTATTAATGGTGAGCCTGCCATGCTAAAACTTCATGTATGCACGTTAAAACAGCGCTTGAAACAACCAAAACTTCGTGAAGATGGCAGTGTCGACATGCGTGATTTTGGCGCTTTAGCAAGTGTCGAAAAAGGTACATTGTTAGCAACACAAATTCCCGCCACAAGTGGCACTGATGGCTTTAATGTTTTAGGTGAAACCTTATCAGCTAAACCTGGTGATACTTTTCAATTATCAGCCGGTGAAGGCACCGAAATCTCGAGTAAAAACCCTCTACAACTTTACGCAACGCTATCGGGCTGCCCGAGCGAAGTCAATAACGGCTTGAGAGTAGACGATGTTTTTACCATTGATGAAGTCAGTGTTAAAAGTGGCCACATTGAATTTGATGGCAGTGTGATCGTCAGTAAAACAGTTGCACCAGGTATGAAAATTATCGCTAAAGGTGATGTAACCATTCTTGGCAGCGTAGAATCAGCCGAAATACGAACAAGGGGCAATATTGAGGTAAAGCAAGCCGTAATTGGCCACCTTGATCACCAAAACAATGAGGAAGATCTTACCTGTAAGCTTATTGCAGGGGGAGATATTGAGATTGCTCATGGCCAATATGCTTACCTTGAAGCAAATAATATTGCTGTTCATAAACAAAGCAATCACTGTCACTTAAAAGCATTTGACACTATCACTATTGGCGATGGTGACAAACCAAACGGTAAGTTAATCGGTGGTGAAATCATTGATGCACAAAAAGTCATTGCTGGCGAGATTGGTACATCGTCTGGCACCAAAATGAATATTTTCTTAGCGCGAAGCGGGATGGCTTTAACAGCCAAAAATGATGAATGCGTAAAAGAACTTTCTAGCGTAAACGAACAGCTAAACGCCCTTCAACAGGCCGTTGAAAAAGCAGACTATTTAAAAGACGCTGATAAGAAAAAGACAATTATGCAAAAGATTTTGGCAACCCAGCAACATTATTGTCAGCAAGCAGAACAGTTAGAACAAAGACTTAGCGAGTTAGATCATCACTTACATTATTTACTCGACAACACGCAATTAACGGTTAATAAAGTATTAAACAGTGACGTCGAGATCCATATTTTTGATCGCGTTTATAAAACGCAAAGACAATACCCTCCATGTACAGCCAAGCTTATAGAAAATGAGGTTAAAATTGAGTTTTAAGTTGATTTTGTAAAAATTAGCCCATGAGATTTGTCATCATATACAACCACACACCAACTCCCTCTCTCATCTCACGCTCAAAGCTTTAGCCTGTCATCAAGTCTTAAAGACATTCAAGTCTCTATAAGTCCTACTTTGTGTCGCGCATAAAAAAGCACAGGGTAAACCTGCGCCTAAAGTTTAGGGTATATTAACACTCATCACTCGCTTACTTTTGACTTTCAGACTACAACACCCCCTCAATCTGCTGCTTTAGCTCATCGCCCCAAACGCCTGCTTGAACTTGTGCAATATGCTGTTTTTGCAACATCAACATCACTAAACGTGATTGCCCAATGCCACCGCCTATGGTTTGCGGCATGTCACCCGCAATCAACTGTTGGTGCCAATCTTGCTCTAAACATGCAGCATCTGAAGTGATCGATAACTGGCGCTTTAATGATTCAGGGCAAACACGAATACCCATAGAGGAGATTTCAAACGCATCTTCAAGCACCGGGTTCCAAACCAGAATATCACCATTTAAGCCCTGATATTTATCACAAGTTGCTGTAGACCAGTCATCATAGTCTGGTGCACGCATATCATGAATTTCACCGTCGCCTAATGCACCACCAATACCAATTAAGAATACAGCACCATACTCTTGAGCAATGGCCTTTTCGCGCTGCTTAGCAGTAAAGTCAGGATACATTTGGCGTAGTTCTTCACTGTGCACAAAAGTAATTTTTTCAGGTAAGAATGGCGTTAAACCAAACTCACTCGACACCATTTGCTCAGTTGCTTTAATAGCTGAAAATAATGTTTCAACGGTAGATTTAAGCTTTGTTAGAGAGCGTTCAGAGTCAGCGCAAATGATTTTCTCCCAGTCCCATTGGTCGACAAAGACAGAGTGGATTGGCGATAATTTATCTTCATCAGGACGCAACGCTTTCATATGTGTGTATAGCCCCTCACCAACAGCAAAGCCATGATCGCCTAGGGTTTTACGTTTCCATTTAGCCAGTGAATGTACAACTTCAAAACTCGCTTCTGGTAATGTTTTCACCTTAACCGAAACAGCTTTTTCAGTACCGCTCAAGTTATCTTGAATGCCGTCGCCTACTTTAGCCAAAATAGGCGCTTGTACTTCTAACAAGCCTAGCTGGCTTTCTAGTTGCTCCGAGAAAAAACGTTTCACGGCACTGATTTGTTTTTGTGTTTCTAGATAACTTGTTTTCATATTTGGTTCCTCATTCCCAATATTCGATGACACAGACGGGTATACCGCTTCGCAATAACACTCAATCTTTTTGAAGGAGCTAAACTGGCGCAAACTGCGTTATAAACTTCTACTTTAGAATCACTAAACAACGAAGTTTATGCCTTGTTATCACCTAGTTTTTCTCGCCTCAAAAAAGAGTTTTTTAATTAAGGGAACCGGTATACTCAACCCAGCTCGCTCTGTGCTGTTAAATCCATCGTCAACAAATTCGAACATAAAAACAAGATACAACAACAAAAATATCTTTATGCTATATTTTTCATTAAAAGTTTCAGGTAAATTTTAATGATTCATAAATTACGAGCCTTTAAAAGCATGGAAAATTATCAGATCGATAATCTCGATAAATCGATTTTGCACGCATTAATGGATAATGCGCGTACACCTTATGCCGAATTAGCAAAACGATTTACTGTAAGTTCGGGCACCATTCATGTTCGAGTTGAGAAGATGAAGCAAGCGGGGATCATCCTTGGTACACAGGTCACCATAGATCCCAAACAACTTGGTTATGACGTTTGCTGTTTTATCGGGGTTAACCTAAAACATGCAGGTGACTACCCGAGCACCATTGAGCAACTAAGAGGCTTTAATGAAGTGGTAGAAGCTTATTACACCACAGGCAACTACAGTATTTTTATCAAAGTAATGGCACGTTCAATCGATCATCTACAAGATGTACTGATCAATAAAATACAAACCATAGAAGCCATTCAATCAACAGAAACTCTGATTTCATTGCAGAACCCAATTTGCCGTGAAGTAATGCCCTAAGCGAGATAAACGCGTATAATCGGCGCAATTTTGAGAATTAGAGTAGTAACCGTGGACAATAAACGTTTTCATCGCGTAAAGCAGGTTTTAGACAGACGCCAAACCGATTTAACAGTGTGTTTAGATGAAGTGCATAAACATCATAATTTATCTGCAATTGTGCGCACCGCTGACGCTGTAGGCTGCCATCATGTTCATGCTGTGTGGCCTCAAGATCAGCGTCGTTTAACGAACAACACCTCTGGCGGCAGCAAAAACTGGGTTGAGACCCACATGCATGATGATATCGATCAGGCAGTTGCTGCAATTCGCGAACAAAACCCAGGCATACAACTATTAGCAACCAACCTCAGTGATGAAGCCGTTGATTTCCGCGAAATTGATTATACCAAGCCGACGGCTGTGATCGTGGGTCAAGAACGTTTAGGAATCTCAGACAAAGCGCTTGCCCATGCCGATAAGCACATTGTTATTCCAATGGCTGGTATGGTGCAATCACTCAATGTATCGGTGGCTGCTGCACTGATTTTATATGAAGCACAAAGACAGCGTGAAGATGCAGGCCTTTACGATCGCAAAGATATGTTAGATGCTGAGGTTAAACACAAACTTTTGTTTGAAGGCTGCCATCCTATTATTGCGAATCGCTGTGTGGAGAAAGGTTTACCTTACCCTGCACTCGATGATGAAGGTGAAATTGTCGCAGATGAAGCGTTTTGGAACACGCTTAAGTTCAAGCAAAAGTAGTCAAATAAAAGTCATTAAGGAATAGTATGTCGAGTCCTAATTTAGCCAACTACCCAATCACTGAGCTCAAAGGTGTGGGGCCTAAAGTTGCCGAGCGTTTAGCTAAATTAGGCATTGCTTCTGTGCAAGACATGCTATTTCATTTACCACTTCGCTACGAAGATCGAGCACGCACTTATACAATAAATGAATTAATACCGCATACTCATGTCAGTATTGAAGCTGAAATTGAGCACAGTGATATTACCTTCGGTAAACGTCGCATGTTGGTTTGCCACGTAAATGATGGAACGGGTAGGCTTACGCTGCGCTTCTTTAATTTTAATGCTGCACAAAAGAATGTCATGTCACCCGGTAAAATTATCCGTTGTTTCGGGGAGATAAGACGAGGTCGTGCAGGGCTTGAAATGGCTCACCCAGAATACAACATTCGCAGTTGCCCAACTGAGCCGCAAGATCCGAACCTCGCAACCCTAACAGCGGTTTACCCAACAACCGAAGGCCTAAAGCAGCTGAGTATTCGTAGCATTGCCAACAAAGCACTCGACTTACTAGGTAAATACGAGTTGGAAGAATATTTACCGCAGCAATACCGCCCTAATCAACTGAGTTTAAAAGACGCTGTATTACAACTTCATCGGCCACCTCAAGATACCGACTTAAGTTTACTCGAATTAGGGGAGCATCCCGCGCAACAGCGTTTAGCATTTGAAGAGCTATTAGCGCAAAACCTCAGTTTATTGCAACTTCGCCAGAAAGGTCAGGCGGTGCAAGCGGTGTCCTTACCACCGACAAATAAACTCGAACCTGAATTTTTAGCTCAGCTACCGTTTAGTCCAACCAATGCGCAAAGTCGCGTCGTGGCAGAAATTAAACAAGACTTGCAACAGCCCTATCCCATGATGCGCTTAGTCCAAGGTGATGTGGGCTCTGGTAAAACCTTAGTTGCCGCGCTCAGTGCTTTGACTGCAATTGCCAAGGGTTATCAAGTGGCATTAATGGCACCGACTGAGATTTTATCTGAACAGCATGGCATTAGTTTTAAAAATTGGTTCAGTAGCTTAGGTATAGAAACCGCTTGGTTAGGTGGTAAAACCAAAGGCAAAGAGCGTATACAAGTACTTGAAAACATCGCTGCTGGCAAAGCCCAGATGGTGATCGGCACCCATGCGTTATTCCAAGAGCAAGTCGAGTTTCATAATCTGGCATTGATCATCATAGATGAACAGCATCGCTTTGGTGTGCATCAACGTTTAGCGCTCAGAGAAAAGGGTAAATTTAATAACTGCTACCCACATCAGTTAGTCATGACAGCCACGCCTATCCCGCGCACTTTAGCCATGACCGCTTATGCAGATTTAGAAACATCGGTCATTGATGAACTCCCTCCTGGGCGCACGCCAATCACCACAGTTGCGGTGCCAGATA
This sequence comes from uncultured Pseudoalteromonas sp., assembly GCA_964479805.1. Taxonomy (GTDB): domain Bacteria; phylum Pseudomonadota; class Gammaproteobacteria; order Enterobacterales; family Alteromonadaceae; genus Pseudoalteromonas. The sequence goes on from CAYZOE010000045.1 coordinate 20,835, forward strand.
CACGTCGAGAGCAAGTCATACAAAGAGTCAAGAGTGCCTGTATAGAAGATCAGCGCCAAGTTTATTGGGTGTGTACACTTATCGATGAATCTGAAGTTTTACAATGCCAAGCCGCTGAAGACACTGCTGCGCAATTAAAAGAATTACTGCCAGAGTTAAAAATAGCCTTAGTGCATGGCCGAATGAAGCCGCAAGAAAAGCAAGAGATCATGGCGGCTTTTAAAGCTGGTGAATACCATGTGTTAGTTGCGACAACGGTGATTGAAGTTGGGGTGGATGTCCCCAATGCCAGTTTAATCATAATCGAAAACCCTGAACGCTTGGGTTTAGCCCAACTCCACCAGCTAAGAGGCCGAGTTGGCCGTGGTGCCATCGCATCGCATTGCCTACTACTTTATCATGCGCCACTGTCTGTCACTGCGCAAAAGCGCTTAGGCGTACTGAGAGACAGCAATGACGGTTTTGTGATTGCTGAGCGGGATTTAGAAATTCGCGGCCCAGGTGAAGTGCTTGGGACTAAACAAACTGGCTTAGCAGAATTTAAAGTGGCCGACTTAAATCGTGATAAGCACTTGTTACCACAAGTTCGCGCTCTAGCTTTTACATTGATGCAGCAGCAACCAGAGACGGTGAAGCCGCTGGTCTCTCGCTGGTTAGGCGGTAAGTCAGAGTTAGCAATGGCTTGATTGCGCAATAAATTGTCGCCATAAATGATGACCTATACCAAACCTCCTTTTCACAGGTAAGTCATGCTTTAGCGCGACAACCTCTAAAATATATAAACTAACCTATAGACAGCAATCAATGCCTTTCTAAAAAACGTTGCCAATGCACAGATGAATTTATGACCCTTACTGGTGCAATGATCTTTTTTAATAACTGTGGAGACGGTTCATTTAACAGGTCGCTATCTTTTAGGCCTAATAAATAATGAAATGCAGGTTTGTTTAAGTGTTGAATGGCTGAAATACGAATTTGCTGCTCGAAATTCAAACGTAAGCTACTCACAGAGGTTTTATGACCTTGCTGGTCAATACTTGGTATATCGCACTTTTGTAAATACCCTAAACGCTTGCCTTCACCAGAAAACCAAATACGCACTTTTTCGCTGTAACGTCCTGTTTTAGCTGGCAAGTCAAATAGCAAACGTTGCTCGTTTTGATTTTTAACAAACTCTAAGTAAGGTTCTAATCCTGCCTGCCATAATGCAGTATGAATAGGTACTACTCTAGATTGAATTTTCTGATGTGTAGCAAATTTAAAGCAATGTACGCCCTCAACTTTAATCACATCATCAAGGGTTAAATTGCCAATTTCATCACTATAAGCACCGGTATAGTAGGCAATCAAAGGTAACCAAAAATGCCAGTGCTTTGGCTGTTCACGCTTTTGCTTTTCATCACCGTAAATATAACCATGGAACAAAGTATGTAGCTCCATAGCTGAAAATGCGCGACGACCAAGGTGTACTTTCATAGACTTACGGTAACCTTATTTTTGTAATAAGAAACACTGTAAGTTTAAATAGATTATAAAAAAGATAAACCACCAATTTAAAATTTCTTTACTCTAAATAGATATTTACCTACGCACTTTCATTATGACTTGCTTAGCCATTGCATACTCAATAGCAACACCTGGCAAGAAGAACCAAAAAGGTATAAAAACAAAAAAAGCCTGCTAAGCAGGCTTTGGAGATGTTGTTTGATATTCTGAATTTATCTGATAGTTAAAGTTCTGCGCCTTCAGCTAAACCTTTATCTTCGCCTTCTTCAGGCTGGATAGTCGCTTGAAGTAAAAGCATATCTCTTAGCTTACCTTCAATCTCGTTAGCGATCTCAACATTCTCTTTTAAGAATTTAATTGAGTTAGACTTACCTTGACCAACCTTGCTGCCGTTGTAGCTGTACCATGCGCCAGATTTCTCAACCAACTTGTGCTTCACGCCTAGGTCAATTAATTCTCCCTCTTTTGATATGCCTTGACCGTACATGATGATAAATTCAGCTTGTTTAAATGGCGGTGCAACTTTGTTCTTAACGACTTTAACTCGTGTTTCGTTACCCACAACTTCATCACCATCTTTCACTGAACCAATGCGACGAATATCAATACGAACTGATGAGTAGAACTTAAGTGCATTACCACCTGTCGTTGTTTCTGGGTTACCGAACATCACACCAATCTTCATACGTATTTGGTTGATGAAGATACAAAGCGTATTTGAACGCTTGATATTAGCAGTTAGCTTACGTAAAGCTTGTGACATTAAACGTGCTTGAAGACCTACGTGTGCATCACCCATATCACCTTCAATCTCAGCTTTAGGAGTTAGTGCTGCTACCGAGTCAACGATCACCACATCTACTGCACCTGAACGAACTAGCATGTCACATATTTCTAAGGCTTGCTCCCCCGTGTCAGGCTGAGAAACAAGTAGCTCGTCGACATTAACACCAAGCTTTTCTGCATAAACTGGATCTAATGCGTGCTCAGCATCTACGAAAGCACATGTTTTGCCTTGCTTTTGCGCTTCAGCAATAACTTGAAGAGTAAGCGTAGTTTTACCTGATGATTCAGGACCATAAATCTCGACAATACGGCCAGTTGGTAAACCACCTATGCCTAATGCGATATCAATACCTAGTGAGCCAGTAGAAATTGCTTCAATGTCTAACGCTTGGCTATCACCTAGTTTCATGATTGAACCTTTACCAAATTGGCGTTCAATTTGTGATAACGCGGCATCTAATGCCTTTTGTTTATTGTCGTTCATTTGCTTCTCCAATCTTGCGTAATGCCAGTAAGTATACTGTATGAAATTACAGTATCAAGCATATTTTTATGAATTTAATAGCTCGATTGACTTTTCTAAAGAAAAAACAATAGCTTGCTCTCTAACTTCAGCTCTATTTCCAGTAAAAACACAATGATATGTATGCTGTTTTCCCGACAAAAATAGGCCAAACCATACAGTACCTACTGGTTTTTCATCAGTGCCGCCAGTAGGCCCAGCGACTCCCGAAATTGCAATAGCAAGATCTGCATTGGAAGCTTTTGCAGCACCTGAGCACATTTCTAACACGGTTTGTTCACTGACTGCACCGTGTTCCTTTAAGGTACTTTCGGATACCCCCAGTAATACCTGCTTCGCTTCATTACTGTAGGTGACAAAACAGCGATCAATATATCGTGAACTGCCTGATGTATCAGTAAGCGCATAACTGACTCCTCCGCCTGTACATGATTCAGCGGTAGTGATCGTCAGTCGTTTATCAGCTAAAATAGCGCCCAACTTTGACGCTAGAGTACTCACTTGTTGCTGTAGCTCCATCATTATCCTTTTAGGTCATTGCATGTCGATAGATTTATATTCAGAACATACTATAAAACAACAAACTCCCATGATGCAGCAATATCTGCGGATCAAAGTGGATCACCAAGATATTTTACTGTTTTATCGCATGGGTGACTTTTATGAATTGTTCTTTGATGATGCGATTCGTGCCGCACAACTGCTCGATATTTCACAAACTCATCGCGGCAAAGCGGGCGGCGCGCCTATTCCAATGGCTGGTGTGCCTTATCATGCAGTAGAGAATTATCTTGCTCGCCTAGTGCAAATGGGGGAGTCAGTAGCAATTTGTGAGCAAGTTGGCGATCCTGCTACCAGCAAAGGGCCAGTTGAGCGAAAAGTAGTACGCATTGTCACACCGGGTACAGTCAGTGATGAAGCTTTATTACAAGAGCGACAAGACAACTTACTTGCCAGCGTCTATCAAAATAAACAAGGCCAATACGGCGTCGCTTATCTTGATATCAACTCAGGCCGTTTTAACATTGTTGAACTAAACACCGATGAAGCATTGGTTTCGACGCTGCAGCGCCTGCAACCCGCTGAATTACTCTACCCTGAATCATTCCAAAATCTATTTTTACTTGAGCAAGTCAAAGGTGGTCGTCGTCGTCCTGATTGGGAGTTTGATTTAGATACTGCAAAACATTTGCTTTGCCAGCAATTTGGTACACAAGATCTAATCGGTTTTGGTGTTGAAAAAGCCCATACAGGCTTAATCGCTGCAGGCTGCGTGATGCAGTATGTTAAAGATACACAACGTATTGCTCTGCCACATATTCGTGCCATTACCCTTGAGAAAAACGAACATGCGGTGATCTTAGATGCGGCAACCCGTAAAAACTTAGAGCTGACAGTCAATCTATCTGGCGGGATCGAAAACACCCTAGCGCAAGTATTGGATAAAACCGCGACACCGATGGGCTCGCGTTTATTAAAGCGTCGTATTCATACACCGGTACGTGATCGCAACGAATTAAATGCCCGACTAAATGCCATTGCCAGCTTGATCAACAGCCAAATTTGTATGGAGCTCTATGACAGCTTAAGACATATTGGCGATATTGAGCGTGTAGTGGCGCGTCTTGCGCTATGTACTGCTCGACCTCGCGATTTAACGCGTTTGCGCGGTGCCTTGCAAGCCCTTGCACCATTGCATGCTTTACTCGATGAGGCAGCCGATCCACGTATAAAGTTGATCTGCGATCAATCGCCTGTATTACCTAAGCTACAGTCACTCTTAGAGCAAGCGATTATTGATAATCCGCCCGTGCTGATCCGCGATGGTGGCGTAATTGCAACTGGCTATAACGCTGAACTCGATGAGTGGCGAGCGCTGAGCCAAGGTGCAACCGATATTCTTGAAAAATTAGAAGTGCGTGAACGTGAGCGTACCGGAATAAGCACCCTTAAAATTGGCTACAACAAAGTGCATGGCTTTTACATCGAAATCAGCCGTGCTAACTCTCACCTGGTGCCACCAGAGTATATTCGTCGCCAAACGCTTAAAAATAACGAGCGTTATATCATTCCTGAACTCAAAGAGCATGAAGACAAAGTATTAGGTAGTCAAAGCAAAGCCCTTGCACTTGAAAAACAATTGTACGAGCAGTTATTCGAGTATATTGCGCCTTACCTAGAGCAACTACAATTAATGTCTGCAGCACTCGCTGACTTAGATGTATTGAATACGTTAGCTGAGCGTGCACAAACGCTCGACTACTGTAAACCAGAGTTAACACTAGAGAGTGGCATCGATATCATTGATGGTCGTCACCCGGTTGTCGAACATGTTAGCCAAGAGCCATTCATTGCTAACCCAGTGAAACTCAATGAGCAACGTAAAATGTTGATCATCACGGGTCCTAACATGGGCGGTAAATCGACTTATATGCGTCAAACGGCGCTTATCACTTTGATGGCACACATTGGCTCTTATGTACCAGCGAGTGAAGCACGCATCGGCCACATTGACCGTATTTTTACACGTATTGGCGCGAGTGATGATCTTGCTTCAGGTCGCTCAACCTTCATGGTAGAAATGACCGAGACCGCCACGATTCTAAATAATGCGACCGAGAATTCATTAGTATTAATGGATGAAATCGGCCGTGGCACCAGCACCTATGACGGTTTATCTTTGGCCTATGCAACCGCTGACTACCTAGCGAGTAAGCTCAATGCTAAAACCCTCTTTGCGACACATTACTTTGAGCTAACGGAACTTGCAGAGCAACAAACAGGGCTTGTAAACGTGCATTTAGATGCGGTAGAACACAACGATACGATTGCCTTTAAGCACACTGTATTAGATGGTGCTGCGAGTAAAAGTTTTGGTCTGCAGGTCGCAGGGCTCGCGGGTGTACCAAAACCCGTTCTTGCAATGGCAAAAGAGAAGTTAAAGCGCCTAGAGCAACATGAAAGTGTGATTGACGAACAAAAGCCAACCGCTCAGTCACAAGGTCTATTACCATTAGAGCCTGTTATGCAAGAGTCTGAAGTTGAGCAACAACTTGCGCACATTGATCCTGATGATCTGACACCTCGCCAGGCACATGAGTTACTTTATAAATTAAAAGGCTTACTCAATTAAGCGACAAATTATTACCACAAAAAAACCACTTCAATTGAAGTGGTTTTTTATTATTAAATTAGTCTTATTGCTGCTCGAATAAGCTATCAATATTTAAACCTTCATTCTGCAGAATATCTTTTAAGCGTCTAAGGGCTTCAACTTGAATTTGCCTTACACGCTCGCGTGTTAATCCTATTTCTCTGCCAACATCTTCTAGTGTTGAAGGTTCATATCCAAGTAAACCAAAACGTCTTGCTAATACTTCACGTTGCTTAGGATTTAGCTCACCAAGCCAATCAACAATATGCTTATTGATATCATTGCTTTGTACTTCATTTTCAGGGCCATGACCCTTTTCATCAGCAATGATATCTAACAGCGCTTTATCATTCTCACCACCTATTGGAGTATCAACTGAAGTGATTTTTTCGTTCAAACGAAGCATTTTAGTGACATCTTCAACTGGACGGTCTAGGCATTCAGCAATTTCTTCTGCTGTTGGCTCATGGTCTAGTTTTTGAGTCAGTTCTCGAGCTGTTCTAAGGTAAACGTTGAGTTCTTTAACAACATGAATTGGAAGTCGAATGGTACGAGTTTGATTCATAATCGCACGTTCGATGGTTTGCCTTATCCACCATGTTGCATAAGTTGAAAAGCGAAAGCCTCGTTCTGGGTCAAATTTTTCAACCGCTCTGATCAGGCCTAAATTGCCTTCTTCGATTAAGTCTAGTAATGCTAGGCCGCGATTATTGTAACGACGAGCAATTTTTACCACTAGTCTTAAGTTACTTTCAATCATGCGTTTGCGAGAGGCCTCACAGCCTTTAAGTGCTTTTCTCGCGAAATAAACTTCTTCTTCAGCACTCAATAGAGGGGAAAAACCAATTTCACCCAAATACAACTGGGTTGCATCTAAGTTTTTAACCGTTTCTTCTTTTGCAAAAACATCATCTTCCGTTTCGACATCTTCTAAAAGTTCCATTTTTTCGTCATCTAGTACTGCTTCTTCAACTTCAGCTTCTGCAGTGACTAGCTTCTTAGTCTCTTTCTTTGCTGTTTGAGCCATATCTTCCTCCCAAGCGAGTGAGTGGTATTAATCCATCATACAGTCAGTAATAAAGCATTTAAGGTAAGTACTTCTTTGGATTTACCGCTTGGCCTTTAAAGCGAATCTCAAATCTTAAAGCCGTTTGCGCTGCATCCGTATTTCCCATTTCGGCAATTTTCTGCCCAGCTTTAACTCTTTGCTGCTCCCGAACAAGTAGTCGATCGTTGTGAGCATAGGCACTAAGGTAATCATCACTGTGTTTCAGGATGATTAAATTACCATACCCTCTCAACGCGCTTCCTGCGTATACGACTGTCCCTGCTGCTGCCGCGCTTACTGATGTTCCTAATTTATTTTTGATCTGCAAGCCTTTATAACCTTGCTCTTTATTAGAAAAGCGCTTCGTTATTTGCCCTTGAGCCGGCCATTGCCAATCAATTTTGCCATTCTTTTTCGATGCTGCTTTGTTTACTTTTTGAGTGGCTTGTTTTTGAACATACTCCCGTTGTTTTGGCTTCGCAAGATCTTTTTTTACCAAGTTGTTATTTTTTTGTTTCTTATCAATAGTCTCTGCTCTAACAACTTTGCGTGGAATGCTTTTTTTATTACGTGTTTTAGGTTTAGCTAGTACTAACTTTTGACCTGGAAAAATTGTATACGGTGGTTTGATATTATTAAGGGCAGCAATCGTACGTACGTCCCTATTGGCGGTAAAAGCAATGGCGAATAGTGTATCGCCTTTTTGCACCGTGTACAGATTGTTTCTGATAATGATTTTACGTGATGATAATGAATCAGCATAAGTCAAAGAACTCACGGGAGCAGGTATATGCGTTGTTGAACACCCTGCAATGAATACAATTAGTAACAAAATAATGTACATGTTTACTGCTTGCATTCACTTACCTTGTAAAGTTAACTATTAACTTATTAAAAATAACAAGATAAGAAGAAGTTAGGCAAGATCATAACGAAATTTCTCCCGCTATTAATGGAACAAAGCGTACTGGTGCCATTTTATGCTCAATAAATTGCTCTCCTTTTCGTACCACAAGAGTTAACACCTGCTCTTCTTCACCAATAGGAACCAATAATGCGCCATCATCATCAAGTTGTTCGAGTAAAGCTTGAGGGAGTGATTTTGCTGCTGCCGTAACAATAATCCCAGAAAACGGGCCTTTCGTTTGCCAACCTTGCCAACCGTCGCCGTGTTTCATGGAGACATTATATAAATCTAGTTGATGTAAACGTCGCTTTGCTTGCCACTGCAGTGATTTAATTCGCTCAACGCTGAATACCTGTTCGAAAACTTGTGCTAATATCGCACTTTGATAACCAGAGCCGGTACCTATCTCAAGGACCTTACCTTTTACACCTACTTGTCGTAATATCTCTGTCATCTTTGCAACAATAAATGGCTGAGAAATAGTTTGCCCATTACCTATAGGCAACGCAGTATTTTCATAGGCTTTGTGTTTTAACACATCATCGATAAAAAGGTGTCGAGGGGTATTTTTGATTACCTGTAGCACCTTTTTATCTTGTACTCCCGATGCTTTTAACTGATCAGCTAAAGCATTTGCACTACGGGCATAATTGCCAAGCACTTAGTTAGCTCCTTCAAGCCAAGAAGACATTGCATCGATACTCTCGTTCGCTGTCATATCAACCTTGAGTGGAGTCACTGCGACATAGCCTTGATTTACAGCATAGAAGTCTGTGCCCTCTCCTGCATCACTTTCATAGCCAAGCGAGCCGTACCAGAAGACACTTCGCCCCCAAGGATCAATTTGCTCAGTCATGGTGTCGGCTTTATGGCGCGTCCCTAAACGTGTTACCTTAACCCCTTTTAATTCAGATAAAGGAATATCTGGCACATTAATATTGATAATTTGATCTTTAGGAAGAGGATGAGAACTTAATTGGTTGATTATTTTCATTGCCACTTCGGCTGCGGTTTCGTAATGCGCTTCTTGTTTTGAGCAAAGAGAAACAGCTATTGCTGGCAACCCTAAATGACGACCTTCTGTTGCAGCTGAGACAGTACCTGAATAAAGCGTATCATCACCCAAGTTAGCACCATTGTTAATACCTGCCACAACTAGGTCTGGCTCTTCATCTAAAAGCTGATTAATACCAAGGTGAACACAATCTGTCGGCGTGCCATTGACTGAGTAAAAGCCATTCTCTAATTGTGTTGCACGCAATGGATTTAACAACGTCAAAGAGTTACTTGCACCACTACAGTTTCTGTCAGGGGCAATAACTGTCACATCGGCAATTTTGCTCAAGGCTTCGTATAGCACAGAGATCCCTTTTGCATGAACTCCATCGTCGTTACTTAGTAAAATTTTCATCATTCTTCCTTATTTACCAATGCACTTTTATTCACATCAACGTAATTAACAAGCTCTCTGAGAACTGCTGTCGCGAATGTCCCTTTAGGTAATACAAAGCGCAATTCGATACTGTCTGATGACAAGGTCTTCACTTCAAGATCTATGGGGAGCAATCGAAGAGCGCGGCGCTCATTTTTTAATCCTAATTCGGCAAGACCATGATGCCAAGCACTAAAGGCTTCAAGAAACTGCTGTTCTTGCTCAATTAACCCTTTTTCACCTTTACCAACCAAAGGCGCCGACAAGCAAATATCTCCAGATGTTAACCTTGCAATGTTCTCGTCACTAATATCATCTTCAAAGAAAGCATTGGAACCCTCTAGCATAAAGATTTCTCTATGCCAGGTTTTCGCCAAGCCATGCTCTTCGACGCGCATACTCACAAGCTGATTGAATATGTGAGAGCGAGCAGCAGAAATAACAATACTACGTAATTTTCTATCTCGAATATGTTCGCCCGAAAACATACGCTCAGCCATGGCAAGATTATGACCATCATGACCAAAGCGTTGTTCACCAAAGTAGTTTGGCACCCCCTGACGCACCGCATTAATGCGTGATAAGATATCTAATGGTTTATCGATGTTTCTTAGTGTGATCGCAAAGCGATTTCCTGAGTGGCAGCCTGTTCTTAATTTTCGGTTATGGCGCTTTTGTTGAGCAACAAAAATAAAATCATCATTGAGTTCTGTAAAGTCAGCATCTTTCTTAATTGGCACTGGAACACTAAACCACTGGCTGCAAACACCGTGGCGGTCTTTTAGACCTGCATAACTGACGTTTTTTACATGTGTTCCAGCTTGTTTTGCGATTTTTTTTGCAACATCTAGCGTGTTTATCTGCTTTTTAATAATATGCAAACAGACATGTTCACCTTCGCCGGTCAGTTCGATATCAAGTATTTCATCTACTATGAAGTCTTCTGGCTGACTTTTAAAATCAGCGACTGCTTCAGGTTTGCCATACAGATAGTGCAATTCCATTATGCTTTAACCAATAACACAACTGCATGGGCTGAAATGCCTTCTTTACGACCTTCGAAGCCCAGTTTTTCTGTCGTCGTAGCTTTCACATTAACCTGAGTCAGTTCAGCCTGGCAATCAGCAGCTAAGTTGGCACGCATGTTGTCAATATGCGGTCTCATTTTTGGTGCTTGCGCAACAATAGTGACATCGCAGTTACCTAGCTTATAGCCTAGCGCTGTAATCTGCTCCATCACTTGCCTAAGTAAAATACGGCTGTCGATATTTTTAAACTCAGCAGAAGTATCTGGGAAGTGTTTACCAATGTCGCCAAGTGCCATTGCACCGAGCAAAGCATCACATAAAGCATGAATAGCAACATCACCATCAGAGTGCGCTATAAAGCCGTGCTCAAAAGGAATTTTCTCACCGCAGATCGTTAATGGGCCTTCACCACCAAATTTATGTACATCAAAACCGTGACCAATTCTAATCATTTTCTCTTTCCTGCTCTTCTAGTAAAAATGCGGCTAAACGTAAATCTTCTGGCGTGGTAATTTTAATATTATCACTACGACCTTCAACGAGTAATACTGGTTTACCTTGGAGTTCCATTGCTGAGGCTTCATCAGTGACAATCTTAGATTCGGATAAACAGGTCTTCAATGCATTTCTTAGCGCCTGATAGGGGAATAACTGAGGTGTAAGCGCCTGCCATAACCCTGAACGAGGTACAGTCTCTTCACTATAGTGCTTGCCACGCTTTATAGTGTCTTTGACCTTAGCCGCAAGTATACCGCCTTCTTGTGTTTCAAAGCAGCAAGCAATCAATTTTTGAATATCTTCAATTTGTACTATTGGTCTTGCAGCATCGTGTACAAGTACCCAATCAGGATCCTGTGACTCAAGAGCATTTAGTGCATTTAAAACTGAATCTGCTCGCTCTTTGCCACCTTCAGTAGTCTGTATTTTGGCCTTACAAAATTGCTGTTTACTAAATAGCTCGTCTTCAGGATTTATCGCTAGCATGATGGTATTTAGCTCATCCATAGAACTAAGTTTATCAACAGTGTGCTCTAAAATAGACTTATTATTTATTTTTAAATACTGCTTCGGGATCTCAGCTTGCATACGGCTGCCAACACCTGCAGCTGGAACAACGACAGCAATGGTAGGAGAATTATTCATATTGTTTATTCGGTAAGACTCTAATGAAAGTTTCATTCGGCTTGATCATGCCAAGCTCATGTCTCGCTCTTTCTTCAACGCCTTCTAAACCAAGTTTAAGATCATCAATATCTGCTTTTAAAAGTTTATTTCGTTTAATTAATTTTTCATTCGCAATTTGATGCGTATCTACAACACTTTTCAAACGCGTATAATCTTGTATACCATTATGGCCAAACCAAAATTTATACTGAAGAAATAGCGCAAGGCTAAGAAGTAGAAACTGAAATATACGCAAAACTGCACTTCCCAATAACAAATTAATCAAACATTACGTTTTATAGAACGAACATTTTTCCAATTGATCATACTGGCTAATAACATCTCGCGCAAACTAAGCCTTCTAGGTTGTACTGCTTTTTTAAATTGCCATTGATGTCCACAACAAGCTGCTGTCATTATCTGTTTGCTTGGTTTTAATACTTGTAGACTAGAGTTGGATTGGGAAGTCCCAGAAAAGAAAAACCATCCACTTAAGTTACTATGAAAACTATTTTTATCAACTTGATCGATACAGTCTAAAGTCAAGGTCTTATAGCCACTATGCTCTTTTAGCACAGGAATAACCAATCCCGGTTTAGCATACTTTTTGAAAAATGAAGTGATTTCACCGAGATCTGGAGAAGGTAGTTTTTTTTGAGGTGCAAGCCAACCGCCATTTTGCGAATCTAACTCGAGCGGAATATCACCTTGAACTATATGCCGCGCAGCGCGCTCAACATAGAAGGGTAAGCTAGCCAACGATTTGCGTAGTTTCTGCTCGTTATGAACAGCAGCAAGTGCTGAAATTTCTCTGGAGTAGAAAACATTGACCAGCTCAGCAAACATTAACCGCTCTTTTTCATCGTTCCATAGCTGAGCTTGTTGCACACTCTGCACTGACATCCCCTTCTTCGGTTACTGCAGTTTTTATAGCATGTGCAACGTATTACTGCTAGCCCTTAGGTTTATTACCCAGTTTTACATCACCATTTTCTAAGAACTGTGCAACTGTATCGCGCTTTTTACCAAGCAACAAACAGCCATCAGCAAGGAACATAAAGTTTTGCCAACAACGTTTGAAAACATCAAACTGCGTTTCAATCACACAGTCTCTATTTAAACAAAAATAGACTGTTGTATTGTTTTCCCACTTTAGAAATTCATTTATAGACTCTGGTAACTCTTCTAACCCAGCTTCCCAGTCATTTTCCCAGTTCAAACTTTCTTGCCATGAACTCGCTTGCCCCGCCCATTCATTTTCAGTGAAAAAGTCTGGGTGATCTTTTTCTCGACTAACCATTGTAGACCAAAGTACAGCTGAACGCGTTGGAGACATCAATTTAATCTTTTCAAGATCAGTCGGGGGAATTTCCAAGTCTTGATGCCTGAACACCCAAGCCTTTCTGAATTCATTAAGGGGAATATAATTCATTGCGACCTTTTAATTTTTCTTGCTGTCTGGGGGATGGAATTATCACTATGTTTAGTTAAAAAGTGAATGATAATTTTAGATTTTATTTCTAAGACTAAAACGAAAAAACCCCAACTCTGTCGAGTTGGGGTCTAAATTTGGTGCTTAGCAATGTTCTACTTTCACATGGGAAACCCACACTATCATCGACGCTGTTTCGTTTCAC
>CAYZOE010000046.1:0-10909 GCA_964479805.1 uncultured Pseudoalteromonas sp.
GCGTCATAATCCCAGTCACCAATGATACTTTCGTACACACCGTCGAATAATAAGCCCACTAGTTCAGCTTTACCGTTCAGTGTTGGTGAACCTGAGTTACCACCCGTTGTATCTACATTTGATAAGAAGTTAACTGGTACTGTATTCATGCCACCAGTGTATGCACCGTAAAGTTTTTGTTTAATTAATTCATTTTGTTTCTCTGGTGAATTGAACGGCTCAACACCGGTGTTTTTTGCTAATAAGCCTTCAAGAGAAGTAAACGGTGTCGCTACTAGACCGTCCTGAGGTGAATAACCGCCAACGGTACCGTAAGTAACACGTAATGTGCTGTTTGCATCAGCATAAACTGGCTTATCAAGTGACTTATTATACGCAATGATGGCTTCCATTAGCGCTGGACGAGCCGCTTGCTGTTTACCCGCAAGCTCCTTGTCTTGATCTTCAATTTGCTTCATCACAGTAAAGATGGCTTTCGCATATTGAACGAATGGATCTGCACTTGCGTTAATTTGTGAGAACTCAAGATCTGCCATCCATAGACGGGCTTTTTCATCAGCTAGTTTAGAGTTTGCATACATGTCATCTAGCAATACTTTTTGTTTTTCTTTATTAAAACCATTAGTTAGATTGAATGCTTTATCAACTTCAACTAAACGCTCTGACTTTGGCAATGCTGCATACAGCTCTAAAAAGTGAAGTAAGATGGCTTTATCTACCGTTTCATCATAACGGCGGCTCATACTCTTAAGGCGCGCTTGAATTCGTGGTAAGTCACGCTCTTGATAGCCGCGCTCACGCTCTGCATCTGGTTTTTTCTTCTCAACTGCTAGACGGTAAAGCATACGTGCCGTTGAAATCATTTGTGAACGGTGAACATAACCCAGCATACGGTCACGTTGATTATGTTCTTGAGATTCAGCAACAAGGTTACTTAGATCTGATAATACTGAACCGTATTTTGCTCTACGATCGCTATTCGCATTGATCCAAGCCGCTAAGTCTTTTTCGAACTGTTGCTTGCGTGAATACATAGAACCTTTTTGAAAGCTCTCAATCATAGAGCCATAGTTCTTGATGTAGTTGTTATATCCAGCAATTGTGCTCTCGTAAGCAATGCGTGCTTGAGACCCTTCAGGTGCATTTTCTTCAATAAGTTCAACATACTTAGAGTTATGCTTACGTGCTAACGGGTAAGCCGTATTGAAAACGTAATCAACTTCAGTGGCAATTCGGTAACGATTAGTACGACCTGGGTAACCGGTTACCATCACAAAGTCCCCCTCTTTTACGCCCTTGGCACTCACGCTTAAGAATGAGTCAGATGCAAATGGTACATTATCTTTTGAATACTCTGCTGGTTTACCGTCTTTACCAACATAAGCACGATAGAAAGCAAAGTCACCAGTGTGACGTGGCCACATCCAGTTATCAATATCACCACCGTATTTACCAACGCCCATTGCAGGCGTGTAAGCTAGACGCACATCTTTTATTTCAAGAGATTTAATTAGGTAGTACTCTAGACCACCGTGGAAGGTATACACGTTACAGCGGTAGCTACCATCTGCTTCACACTCAGCAACAAGGGCTTTACGATTTTTATCAATTGCTTCGTAGCGCGCTTTACCCGATAAACCTTCAGTGCCCTGGTTTACTTGTGCTGTCACGTCCGACACTTCTTCTGTCACATAAACGCGCGAGCCCGGTGCTGCAGGCAAATCTTCTGATGGCGTCTTCGCCAAAAAGCCATTTTCTAAAATATTGTTATCAGTTGTTGAGTTATATTGAATTGAACCATAAGCACAATGATGGTTTGTAACCACCAAGCCTTTTGGTGATACAAATGAGGCCGTGCAACCACCAAGGCTGATCACCGCATTCATTGGGAATTCTGTTAGTTTCGAAATCGACTTAACGTCAATTTCTAACCCCTTCTCTTTTAATACAGACTCTAGTTCAGGTAATTGATGTGGTTGCCACATACCCTCGTCTGCAATAGCAAAGTTGCTTGCTGCAAGTGCAATAGCGGCTGTTAATGCTCTAATACGCATGGTTTCCCTCAATATTATAATTGCTGAACTTCTATTTTTGATAGATTCAGCTGCTTGTTAGTGTTTTCACTTATCCTCAAAGGGCAAGATTTGGGTACTTTAATATGCGCATCTAAAATAGCAATTATTTGCGGTACGCTCTGGTCAGTAAATTGTTTCAATTTATGAATAAACTCTAGAATTTACTGTCATACACAACAGCATTATGCGCATGTAAACTCTCTTGGTGCTCGATTTTAAACTGGTAGTTTGTTACTGAACTCATTGATTCAAGCGTCGCTTTCAATCTTCTGGCTGCATCTTCGCAAAACATCAAATTCTCTGCATTCAGTGCGGCAAACGCTTGTTCATCTTCTCGTTTAACAGCGGTTTGTACCGGTGTGCCAATACTCTGCTCAAAGAGTGTTACCAAATCTGCAAAGTCAGGAAAGACAGACTGCTCCAGTGAGAGTTGAATATAGGCATATGAACGTTGGCTGTGCGGTGTTGCAATTGAGCCCTCTTTGCTTTCTAACCAAGCTTTTAACTGTGCTTTATCAATCTGTATTTGCTCTGAGAACTTCGTCTCTAATGCATCACTCAATAGCTGCCTTGATAGCGCGGCAGAACAAGGGCAAGTACTGCTGTAAGGAATAGTTAAAGATACATTAACTTGTCTTGATTGGTTGCCCTGTACGACCTCTATTTCAATTGGGTAGGCATTATATCCACTGTTATTGCTTAATAAGGCAGGCTTTAGAATCGGTAGCTCAAACTTTAAATTTAGCTTAGCTTGCTGGCTTAAGCCTTTTTGCGAACTCAACATCGCATCCATCATAGCTGCAAGTGTTTGCTGATTGAATTTCTGCTCTGCAATATACTCATTCAGTAGTAAATATAAACGTGACATATGGATGCCTTTTGCATCACTGTCTAAGCTCACAAATAAGTCGGCCTGCGCATTGACTGCCGTATGATTTTTATTAACTTCAATGAGTAAAGGCACAGATATCTGCTCCATACCAACCCATTTCAAATGTGCAGGAAACTCTTTATTCTGATTCGAAGTGATATCAGGTAACAGCATTATTTTTATCTCCGACGATTAAACTACATGCTTTAGTGGTCCAACATTGCTATCCATACAGCGTGCTCTGAATACTTTGAGATAATTTCGAAACTACTCAGTTGAAAGTCACTGCCATATCGGCAAATGTCTTTTCGAAGAAATTTCGGTTTGGCAAAGGCATATCCAGAATATGACAATTTGGTCTTACCATTTATCGTGCACCTATGCTTTTTAACGCAATAAAGATTGCATCAAACAATGTTACTTTATAACATATCACGAAATTCAAGTTTTTCTGAAGCACGTTGATGAATAAATTTTTCAAACACTCACTTTTTACTAGTTGTGCCGCTATCGCACTCAGCGCATGCAGTGCGGTTACTGATCCAGAAAAATCACTGGTGGTTGTTAGTTGGAATATAGAGCATTTGGCTGAACAAAATGGGCAAGGGTGTAAAGCTCGTACTGACGTTGACTATGAAAAACTGAAAGCATACGCAAGCAACCTAAACGCTGATATTGTTGCATTGCAGGAAGTCGAATCAGCCAAGGCGGTTGCCCGTATATTTCCTGAAAAAGAGTGGCAAATTATCATTTCAGACCGCCCTGATTCTCAGACTTATACCTGTAGAGAAAGCGGCTTGACGTCGACACAGCAAAAAGTGGCTTTTGCAGTAAGAAGTTCACTAAAAATAAACAGTGTTGAACAACTAAAAGCCATTGCAACCCCCCGACCTGGATTGAGGCAGGGGATAAAGTTAACGGTTCAACTTGCAGACGAAAAACTTCACATCGTCAATCTTCACCTTAAAAGTGGTTGCTTTGTAGATGATTACCTAGACGCTGATAGAGAGTCTTGTGCAGTACTTAGTCAGCAAGTAAAAATTTTAGATAATTACTTAGAGTCTAAGCAATTAAATCAAGAAAATTGGCTTATTTTAGGTGATTTCAATCACAGACTAGCGAACCCCAACAATCGCTTCAGAAAAGATTTATTTCACTCACCAGGTTTATTTGGTGACACAAGCTTACCCAATAAGCAATTACAAAACCTCACTGATGGTAATACTGGTTGTCATCCGAAATACCCAGCACCAATTGACCATATTCTTGTATCAAGTTCTTTAAGCTCGAAATACAAGAGTGAGTCCTTAAAGTTTCATTATTTCGACAATATGAACATTGACGACATGTTAAGTGACCACTGTGCCTTAAGTGCAAGCTTTTCCTTTTAACCCACTTTAGTTTTTAAACACGTAAATAGAGAAAAACAATGAAAACACTTATCGCTACTGCTATTAGTTCAGCACTTTTATTAAGTGCCTGCTCAGAGCCAAGCAATACAACAAATAATAACACAGCGCAAAATGAGCAAGTTTCTGCTTCAATTGAAAGTACAAACCCACTTTTTGTGAAAAGCCCTTTGCAATTTCAAACACCACAATTTGATTTAATCAAAGACGAGCATTTTGTACCTGCTTTCGAGCAAGGCATGAAAGAGCAACTTGCTGAGATTGATGCCATCGTAAATAACACTGAAGTACCTAGCTTCGAAAATACCATTGTTGCGATGGAAAAAAGCGGTGAACTACTGACTCGTGCAAGTCGTATTTTCTACAACTTAAACGGTACTGATTCAAACGACGCCCGCCGTGCTATTCAAACAGAAATGGCACCAAAGTTTGCCGCGCATGGTGACAATATCAACTTAAATAAAGCGCTTTTCGAACGTGTCGAAGCGGTTTATAACCAACGTGATGCACTTAGCCTAACTGCTGAAGAAAAGCGTCTTGTAGAAGTACTTTATAAAGGCTTCGTTCGCTCAGGTGCGAAACTTAACGAAGAACAAAAAACACGTATTCGTGAAATCAACAAAGAGCTTTCTACAATTGGAACTCAGTTCAGCCAGAACATTATGGCGCTGATTAAAAACAATGTCGTTATTGTTGAAGATAAATCACAATTAGCTGGTCTGTCTGATGCGCAAATCGCTTCACTTGCAACTGCTGCAACAGAAGCGGGCCATGAAGGCAAATACCTTATTAAGATAACAAATACGACACGTCAACCTATTCTTGCCTCTTTAGAGAATCGTGACCTTCGTGAGAAAGTGTGGCGTGCATCTGCTGAACGTGCTCTGACAGGTGAAAACAGCAACGCTGATATTGTGCCGACCATCACAAAATTACGTTCTGAGCGCGCTGCACTATTAGGCTATGAAAGTTATGCGCACTTTGGCCTTGAATCACAAATGGCAAAAGAGCCTCAAGCAGTATTAGATATGCTTTCAAGCATGGTACCTGCACTTCTTCAAAATGTAGATGCGGAAGCCGCAGCAATTCAAGCTAAAATTGATGCCTCTGGCGAGAACTTCAAACTAGCGCCATGGGACTGGTTCTTCTACGCAGAACAGGTACGTAAAGATAAATACAACCTAGATGAAAACGCAGTAAAAGAGTATTTCGAATTTAATCGTGTACTAAAAGATGGTGTGTTTTTCACGATGAACCGTTTATACGGTATTACTTTCAAGCCGCGTCCAGACTTACCGGTTTATCATGAAGACGTAGAGGCGTATGAGCTATTAGACGAAGACGGTTCTAGCCTAGCTATTTTCTACGCTGACTACTTTGCCCGTGAAGGTAAGCGTGGTGGTGCATGGAAGAGCGCCTTTGTTAAACAGTCTGGCCTTGACAATCAGCGCCCTGTTATTGTGAATGTAATGAACATTCAAAAAGCCCCTGAGGGTGAGCCAACACTTATCAGCTACTCAGAAGCGACCACCATTTTCCATGAAATGGGTCATGGTGTACATGGCATGTTGTCTCAAGTGAAATACCCTACTCTTTCAGGCACTTCTACATCTCGTGACTTTGTAGAATTTCCTTCTACTTTCGAAGAAGACTGGGCAATTTATCCTGAAGTTATTGCAAACTATGCAAAGCACTACAAAACAGGTGAGCCAATTCCAAAAGATTTACTTAAAAAAGTGATCGAGTCTCGTAGCTTCAACCAAGGCTTCGATACTTTCGAATATGTTGCAGCTGCACTGCTAGATATGGAATGGCACTCATTACCGGCTTCTGCACCGAAGCAAGACATTGTTAAGTTTGAGCAAGCTGCTCTTGAAAAGCATAACGTAAACATTGATTACATCCCACCTCGCTACAAATCAGCCTACTTTAACCACTCAATGGGTGGCTATGCTGCAGGTTACTACGCATACATGTGGAGTGAAATTTTAGCGGCAGATGCGTATGCTTATGTTCAAACACAAGGTGGTTTAAACCGTAAGATTGGTCAGAAGTATCGTGAGAACATCCTTGAAGTAGGTAACACACGTGACCTTATGGAATCTTATAAAGCTTTCCGTGGACAAGAGCCAACGACTGAAGCGTTACTTAAGCGCCGTGGTTTATCGGTAACAGTTAACTAATTCAACATCATAACCAACTAAAGCAACTAGGTATTGTGCTTAGGCCACTTTAAACCTAGTTGCTTTTTTTAGTATTATTTTTTGTATATTCAGATAAATTAGTCACATTTGTTAATGTATTTTTTAGTTATATCAATCAACAATATTAATAGGTAGTATGAAGTAAAAAACACATCCAACTAAGATGAATCAATCACTTCAACTTTTCCCGCTTTGGGCAATAATTTGCTCTGCTATTGCTTACTTTAACCCTAGCCTGTTTACAGGTTTTAAATCGAGTATTTTGCCGCTGTTAATGCTCATCATGCTAACGATGGGTTTAACGCTAAAACCAGCTGACTTTAAAAGGGTCGTTGAAAATAAAAAAGCAGTCGGACTCGGCCTAATTTTGCAATTTACAATTATGCCAGTCACCGCATTTTTGCTCTGCCATCTATTTACATTGGACACTCACATGTTAATTGGTATGGTGCTTGTTGGTGCTGTTGCCGGTGGCACCGCAAGTAATGTCTTGTGTTATTTAGCAAAAGGCGATGTTGCTTTATCTGTGACCATGACGGCAGTCAGCACCCTAGTTGGGGTAATTATGACACCACTTTTAACAAACCTGTTGATTGGTCATAATATTGATATTCCAATATTCTCGATGCTGAGTAGTTTAGCGAAAATTGTTTTACTGCCACTATTGGTAGGCGTTACGCTGAACTACGTTTTTGCAAATGTAATAAAGAAAATTCACGGCAAGCTGCCCATAATTGCCATGCTGGCAATCATTTTTATCATTAGTATTATCGTTGCGTTAAATCAAGCAAAGTTGCAAACCTTGAACCTACTTATTGTTGCAGCTGTGGTTACTCACAACCTTATTGGTCTTACATTAGGCTATTGGACACCCAAAAAATTTGGTTTAGATGAGCAGATTTGTCGCACAATCGCATTTGAAGTGGGTATGCAAAATTCTGGTTTGGCGGTGGCGCTTGCGATTAAATTTTTTACCCCAGCTGCAGCCATTGCGGGTACGCTATTTTCAATTTGGCACAATATTAGTGGCTCTATTTTAGCTGGCTACTGGCAAAAAAAGAGCGCTAATTAAAGCGTTCATTCCAGTGAGTATGTTACTTTCCTTGAAAATCTTCAGCCTCATAATAAAGCGGTTTCAAGGTGCCACAATTCACAAATTTATAAATAAGCTCGCTTTCTTTTGGCACGCGCTTCGATGTTCTGAATTTTTGTAAGCAAGCCCCTGTCATATCTATATAAACCAAGTGACTAAAACTTGGCGCTTTTTGGGTTTTATGAATATAAATGCGTTCATTTCTCTTAATATCCACGTAATCATAATCTTGCCACTGAGAAGAGTCTTGCAAGTCTTTAAATTCTCTCGCATAGATTTTATCGGTAAATTCTATAGTTCGATTTGCATAAAACAAATTGCCGCCTCTATCAAAGTGGCCCATATAAACATCGGCATTGATCGTGACCTCTTCACCTCGAAGCAAACGCTGAATATTAAATGCTCGCGGTTTAATGGTCACTAACTCTGCATCTTTGACCAAATTCAAGAAAGCAACATCAGGATTTTTAATTTGATACACAATTTGAAGATCATGAGGCGGGCGATACCCTGACATATTTACTGCATAAATATTGGAGCCTTTATTCACTAATGCCATTGGATGAACGCCATGATACATAGGGTCAAGAGGTTCAGGCTTAGGTTTCTTTTCTTCTGCAAGAGCCGAGCAAGTAAAAAGTAAGCACAGCAACAAGTAAATCAATCTCATATCAATTCTCTTTAACCTTATGATTAAAAAGCAGTATAGCAGTTGAGCTTGTTAAATATGATGACTGAGCAATAATATTTTTATTACTCAGTTTTAAACTAGCCTAGGCAAGCATTTAAAAAGGCTTTGATGATTGGGTGTTGCTTATTCTCTAATGCCCTTCGCTCTGGCTGAAAAGCCGTACCAATAAAGAATGAATGCGATTGTAGCTCTAATGATTTTGGGTCGCCATGATGGTCAACACTGCTAAAAATCAAATCACTATCTGCAAACAAGTTTAGGTATTTTGGGTTCACACCAAATACCATCAAACTGAGATAAGCTTTGTAAATTTACCTTAGATGAATGTATCCATTGATATTCAATTGGCTGAGCAGTATTTAACTGCAAAGCTTTAGGAATGGCTTGGTGGGCAAGCACTAGTGGGTCGTAGTCTCCGACTAAAGCGATTTTCATACTGTTTCCTTAGTGATAAAAGCATAGCTCTATTAAATAGCCCCATCCTCCATTGAATTCAACAATCGCACCATTCATCTTCGTTTTTCACCGTTACTGTACTTTTTCACCCTAAAAAAACCGACCCCTTTTAGAATCTTAATATACATTTACTAACAGGGGTTAATATGAAAACCAGTTACCTACTTGCCATTTATCTACTATTTATGAGCTGCTTTGCTACGGCAAAGACACAAGCACAGCAAACACTTCAACCAGATGAGTTCAAAGCTCAATTCAGC
Organism: uncultured Pseudoalteromonas sp.; assembly: GCA_964479805.1. Taxonomy (GTDB): domain Bacteria; phylum Pseudomonadota; class Gammaproteobacteria; order Enterobacterales; family Alteromonadaceae; genus Pseudoalteromonas. The sequence continues at coordinate 9,060 of CAYZOE010000046.1, forward strand.
AAAATACTTGAAGAACAGAATGTTGTGGGTGCTCAGCTCGTCATTTTTAACAAACATCAGAATACGTTAGAGTTCAATCATGGTTTTAGTGATCTAGAGCAAGAAATAGCAGTCGATAAAAATACTTTATTTAGAGCCGGTTCAACAACCAAGCCTTTTGTTGCAATGGCTATTATGCAACTTATCGAAGAGGGATATTTTTCTTTACAGTCTAAGGTGAGTGAACTTGCGCCTGAAATTAACATTGATAATCCATGGCACGAAACCAGCCCTATCAGAGTCGTTCACTTACTCGAGCATACGGCTGGTTTTGATGATATGCATTTTAAGAACTTTTATAACAAAACAGGGCAAAAGGTGAACCTGCTTGAATCAGTAAATCGTGATGCAGAGTCACTTGCTGTAAGATGGCAACCTGGCACAAGGCACGCCTATGCGAACCCAGGCTATGGCATCTTGGGTTACTTGATAGAAAAGTTTAGCAACCAAGCTTTTGATGACTATGTAAGCAAAAATATCCTTGCACCATTGAATATGAATAATGCCTTCTTCGGTTATCAACAAGACAACTCGGCATTTAGTCAAGGATTCAATTCAGGTGAGGCAATCCCTAATTATGATATTTTTCTTCGTCCAGCTGGTAATTTAAGTATTTCAGCATCTGAACTTGCTAAGTTTGGCCGCTATTTTCTTGATTCAACTCAGCATAATGCTATTGCATCGATAAACTCGGATATTTTAGCAAAAATGAAAATGCCGCACTCTACTCTAGCGGCCAAGCAAGGCCTTAACTTTGGCTATGGCCTTGGTTTATACCAAACAGAGCGAAAAGGCCATTTATGGGTTGGTCACAACGGGGGTGTTGGTGAGTTTATCACAGCATTTGCTTTCTCTCACCAATTAAATATTGGCTATGTACTCATGGTGAACACCAACAGCATTAAATATCGTGAAATTTCGGATATGCTAATGGATTACTTACACCAAAATATCGAGCCCAAACTACAGCCACAAAGCACACAAATAAACTCAGATATTACTGGTTACTATCGTTTACACTCTGACAGAAACCAAATTTTCGCTGGCATAACTTGGCCTTTTAATGCCGTAAAAGTATCTCAACAAGACAATGAACTGACTGTCTCACCGCTTATTCCATCTGAATCTTTAACGCTAATTCACCTTGAAGATAATCAATTTATTGAAAAAGGCTCGTATATCGCTAATTCAATCTTTGTAGAGCATCCTGAATATGGAAAGGTATTGGTAACAGATGGGCAGTTTTGGGTTGAGTCATCATTCTTTATGGCTTGGTTACCAGTTCTAATAGGCCTGCTATTTGTTATGAGCTTAACGGTTACTTTATTGTATTTGCCAATCTGGTGCGTAAACTTTTTCAGAGGCAAATTGAAAAATAAAAGCCAGCTACTCATTCGTCTATTGCCATTTTGTGCAGTGGCAAGCTTAATTTTATTAGCAATTGCATTTACACAAATCACTTGGCTCACAATTGCCGATATCAACGCCGCAACCCTCATCATTTTTGCGTGCACTTGGCTATTTGCACTCTTTTCTTTTATAAGTTTAATCAGTTTTTATAAATTTAAGAAACAGGAAGCAAATCGATTCGCCCGAATATTTTTACCAATGAGTAGTATGCTGTTTTCAATTTCAACGGTATATTTTGCAGCGAATGGTTACATAGGCTTAGCATTATGGGCTTGGTAAATACTTTACCCCAGCTAGATTAAGCACAACTTAAATAGGCTAAGAGTACAAAAATTAATGCATTACTTATCTAGAAAGAAGCAATTCTGGGTCTGCCAAATAATTGGGTGGAGTATGTTGGC
>CAYZOE010000046.1:11009-33556 GCA_964479805.1 uncultured Pseudoalteromonas sp.
TCACATGAATATTATAAGTAACATCATTGGGCTATACCCAATCACCCTAATTTGGAGCTGTATTTATTTAGGTGTGCAATCACTGCAGCGTTGGAAACAAGTAGAAAGTGAAAAACTATCACTGCAATTGGCATTAAAAGAAGCGCAACTTAACACCTTAATCGGCCAAATTAACCCTCACTTTATGTTTAACAGTCTCAACAACATTAGAGCTTTGATGTTAGAGGATATAAACCAAGCAAGAGCAAGTATCACGCAACTTTCTAACGTTATGAGGCATGCATTAAGTGCTGATAAAAAAAGCCATATTCCTCTTGAGCAAGAACTTAAAGTAATTGAAGAGTTTATTGCTATTTCAGGTATTCAATATGAAGGTAGGCTCAAATTTAAAAGCAAGGTAGATGACCAATTACTTCATGTACTCGTGCCCCCTATGATGATACAAATGCTCATTGAAAATGCCATAAAACATGGTATTAGCCTAGTCAAAGGCGGTGGTGTATTAAGTTTGGAGATTAACAATCAAGCGGATTTCATATTCATTCAAGTCTGTAACCCTGGAAGCTTAAAGCCCTCTTCGACCACCAGCACATCAACCAATATAGGCTTACATAATATTCGAAAGCGTTTACAGTTGTTATATGGTTCATCTGCAAGTTTAGAGTTAAGCGAAGCAGACGAGACCGTGATTGCCACGCTTACTTTTCCTATACAATCTCATCATTCGAAGGCAGAACTATGAAAGCAATCATTATTGAAGATTCTCGTTTAGCAAGATTAGAACTCAACACTATGCTCTGTGAATTTGAACAAATAGAGGTGATAGCCCAAGCGGCAGATCCAGATGAAGGCATTGCTTTAATCAAACAACATCAACCCGAGATCTTATTTTTGGATATTCAGATGCCGGGTAAGAATGGCTTTGAATTACTCGATGAGATCGATTTTCAAGGTAAGGTTATCTTCACAACGGCATACGATGAGTATGCTATTCGCTCATTTGACTACGACGCATTCGACTACTTATTAAAACCGATTGAAACAGACCGATTAACGGTCACCATCAATAAGCTTATCAAACTAGAAACCACAGAGCCAACACCACAAGACACTGAACAAGTGAAGTTTGATGAAAACAGCTCAGTGTTTTTAAAAGACGGCGATGAGTGTGACTTCGTGCCTTTAAAAGATATATTTTTAATTGAAAGCTGTTCAAACTATTGCTTTATACATCATAAGCAACAAAAACCACTGATAAAGAAATCTCTTAACCTATTAGAAGCGCGATTACCTGAAACGCTATTCTTTAGGGCGAATAGACAGCAAATTATTAATTTGAGACAGGTAAAAAACGTCGATATCGCTGTTAATGGCAATTTATTAATTACCTTACATTCAGGCCGTGAAGTTGAAGCCTCTCGTAGACACTCAAGTCGCTTCAAGCAGCTAATGAGCTTTTAAAAGCACAAAAAATTCAAATGCTAACTCTATTTAGGTGGTTATCAAGTTGCCTCTATAGTGAACATATCACCACCTTGTCAAAACAGGCTTATCTATTCACTCGTCAAACTCCCTTTACAGTATTCAGCAACCATTAAGCGGGTATGAATGCATCTTGCTGTCATTTTCTATATCATGCGCGCGAAAAATAATTCTTATTAATTTTTAGGACAACAAGTATGAGTAACTCCCCAGAAGCCATGACGCTAGATATGTCTTCAGCCAGTCGGGGTGGCTGGACTCAGCACGACACACAATGGGTATTAAGCCTATTCGGAACTGCGGTCGGTGCGGGTATTTTATTTTTGCCAATTAATATCGGTATTGGTGGTTTTTGGCCACTGCTAATTATGGCTTTACTAGCCTTCCCGATGACTTTTTTAGCACACCGTGGTCTAGCTCGCTTTGTGCTGTCTTCAAAACAAGATAACGCTGATTTCACCGATGTCGTAGAAGAGCATTTTGGCGCTGGTGCAGGTCGTCTAATCTCACTGCTTTACTTCTTCTCTATCTACCCTATTCTGCTTATTTATGGTGTTGGTTTAACCAATACGGTAGACAGCTTTATAGTAAATCAACTAGGTATGGAATCTATTCCGCGAATTGCGCTATCTGGCGTACTTGTTGCCTTTATGGTTGGTTTAATGCTGGGTGGTGAAAAGCTACTGATGCGCGCCTTCTCTGCTTTGGTTTACCCATTAGTCGCGATTTTACTTTTCTTATCACTTTACCTTATTCCAAACTGGCAAATGCCAGCGGTATCAGCGCCAGAAATGGCAGAATTGAGTAGCACTTTATGGTTATCTGTGCCTGTCATTGTATTCTCTTTCAGCCATGCCGCTGCCATATCTAGCTTTGCCAATGTGCAGCGTCGTCATTATAAATCTGAAGCGGTGAGCAAGAGCGAAAAGATTCTAAAGTACACGTCTTTAATGCTGATCTTATTTGTATTACTTTTTGTGTTCTCTTGCATTTTCTCTTTAACACCTGAGCAAATGGCTCAGGCTAAAGATGCAAACGTGTCGGTTCTGTCGTTCTTAGCTAATGTTTATGACAACCCATACATTGCACTACTAGGTCCATTCGTGGCGTTTGTGGCCATTACGTCTTCTTTCTTAGGTCACTTCTTGGGTGCTCGTGAAAGCTTTAATGGCTTGGTAACTAAGCAAACTAAACTAGGTAATGCCACTGCGGATAAGATTGGTGTTGCCGTGATGTTTATCACAATTTGGATCTGTGCGGTAATAAACCCGAGCATTCTGGGTATGATGGAAGCGATTTCTGGCCCTATCATTGCGATGATTTTATTCGTAATGCCAACCATCGCAATTTACAAAGTGCCTAGTCTAAATAAATACAAAGGTCGTTTAAGCACATACTTTGTTTTAATTGTTGGTTTACTTGCAGTATCTGCATTGTTATTCAACTGGTGAGCAATGCTTAAATTAGATCAACCCTTGATAACGCTTAATTTTGAGGGTTAATAAAAAGCCCAGACGAGTTAGTCTGGGCTTTTTTTAAAGGATTTTAGCGCTTTCTTCTGATGAATAAGCCTGCACCTAGCAGCATCAACAAGCTGAATAAGCTACCTGAACTGCTTTCTGAATTGTTATTACCAGTGTCAGGATTAGTTGTCAGCAAGGTATTTTTTTTAGGCTCTAAATTTTCTGCTGTATTTTCACTGTCATCAATCACAGTCACCGCGTTAATTGTTATGAAATTGCTCTCGCCTGGATTGACCTGTTCGTCGGTACATTTTTCTTGCGAGTAATCAACTAAAGGAATTGAGCCACATCGCTCTAATTTAGCAATTTTGTCAACGATATCCATTCCATCACCAATCACCTGACCAAATACTGTAAAGCCACCGTTTTGCACATCTAAATTAGCGCTATTGTCTTTAAGATTAAAAAACCATTGACTTGAAGCACTATTCGGATCGCCTGCCTGCTTAGCCATCGCTATGGTACCGCGCACATTTGAATAAACAGGCTCATTATCTACATTGCCAAATGACTCTACTTGGCTCAGTGGAATGCTACCTTCGTAAAAAAAACCGCCGCCTTGTAACACAAAGTTTGGCTCTAAACGATGGAAAATGACATCTTGATATCGGTCTGCATTGACATACTTCATAAAGTTTTCAATCGTTTTAGGCGTGGTTTGATCAAACAGGTTAACTTGGAAACTACCCTGAGAAGTCTGAAACTCTACAATGGTTGCCACTGCTGAGCTGCTCGCAACTAATAGTGCTGCTGAAAATATGTGTTTAATCAATGTCTTTGCCTCAAATATAAAACTTGATGCTAAGACTACTGGTTAAAAGATAAAATGAAAAGGAAGTGCGAGCTTTGTGTAACAATAAATAACAATTACAAACACAAAGCTCTAAGCAAGTTGTAGGGGGAATGTAATAGAACTAAGAGCTGGCGGTTTGCTTAGCTGCCCTATCTTCTTGCCAACCATAAAACAGGAGCATTCCTGCACCGGCTAGAATAAACATATCAGCAATGTTAAAAACTCCTGTGCGTAAGCTGCCGATGCCCACGTTTAAGAAATCAATTACACCACCATCATTTAGCACCCTATCCAACCAGTTACTTGCGCCGCCAGACACAACCAGTGCCCAAGCAATCGCCATAGGGTTTGTAAGTTTTTTTTCTCTTAAAACATAAACAACGATACCTAACAGAAAGGCCCCGACGACGCCTATAAACGCTATCTTTCGCATTGATTCAGGCATCGCACCGCCCAAACTCAAAAAAGCACCATGATTCTCTGCATAGCCAATCCGAAACATATCGTTAAAGAAGCTCGCCATTGGCCAAGGCTTTAAAGCAGTTGCAGCCCAGAACTTAGAAAGCTGATCAAAAACCAAAGCGAGTATTGTCACCACAACAAAAACTGTTTTAGGGGTGTGTTTTATATACATAAGTACGACCAAAATGAATATGTACCAAATTTTATTCCAAAGTATCTGAGTATTACATAAATGGCAATCATCTCGGGTTAAATGGTAAAGCCAAACAAAAACATGCGCCGCCTAACCCTTGATGTTTTTCGATAACGGTTAATTCACCGTCATGTAAATGCGCAATTGATCGCGCTATTGCTAACCCTAAACCGCATCCACCTGAATCCCTTGACCGGCTAGGATCAAGGCGTGTAAATGGCTCAAAAATACGGGTTACTTTACCTGGCGGGATCCCAATACCATCATCTTCTACAATACAGTGAATAGAATCACACTCTATAAATAGACTTATCTCGCACTTACTTTTTGCAAACCGGCCAGCATTACGCAGTATATTAATAAATAATCGAGTTAATAAATGTGTATCAACCTCAGTTTCAATAGGGCTGTTTTTCAACTCAAATTTAATACCAGGATAAAAAACCTCGATTTGCTTCTGTGCTTGCCTTATCAGGTCAGTGAGTACACAAGGCTCCAGATTAAGCACCGTTGACCCATCTTTTAAGCGCGCATAAGAAAGCAGCTCTTTTACTAAGTCATCTAGCCCCAGCAATGCCTTTTGCATTGACTTGGTTAGATCTTGTCTATCTTGCTCTTGAGCATCTTCTAGCATATCGAGTGCAAACTGAATACGAGCCATAGGGCTTCGGAACTCGTGAGCAACACCATGCAGAAGGTCTCTTTGCAAGTTTAATTGAGTTTGATTTTGCGCACTAATGTCGGATAAATAATGTTTTATTTGGACTATTTGCTCGTCAATTGAGCTTGAACGAGGGCTAATTTTCTCATTGAGATTGGCGATATTGTTTGCCAAGCGCTTTTGTTCAGACCAACAATAAAAAGTAAATAAAGCCAAAGCACCGAGATTAATTACACTGGCAACTAGCCATAAAAGCCAATCAGAGAGCCAGCTCATTACGCTATCAAAATACACATTTTCAAGCATCACCAATTGCTGCTGATCCAGAATATAAAATACACTTGATGTCGATATGTCTATAAAACTATTTTGTTCATCCAAAAGTGCACTGGAAAATAAGTCTTGCTCATATGCAGTAAGGTTTTCAACTAATACGATATAAGCATCAGACCCATGACGATCACTGACTTTTAGCGCTTTACGTTCCCAATGTGTCGCTGAACTGTTAGTAAAGACTGTTTCAAGATCATCGGCTACTTCATAAAGATGTGCCTCCCATTCATCGATGGCCCTTTCAACTAAAACAGGTTGAGCATAATGATAAGTAACATGCGCTGTCACTAAATTACATAGAAGTAAAAAAAGAGCCCCAACAACGATTTTTCTTAGATTAAGTTGCAAGTAGATACCCTTTATTTCTTACTGTAGTCAATAGCTTAGGCTGCTTAGGATCATCTCCTAGCTTTTTTCTAAGGCGAGATACTCTCAAATCTATTGAACGGTCCATGGGATCATAATCAAGCTTAAAAATACGTTTATGTAACTGTTCTCGCGAGAAAATTTCACCTGGTGAACTTGCCAAAATTACCAACAAATCAAATTCAGCACTCGATAAATCAATATCTTGTGATAAATATTTAACACGTCGATTGGGTAAATCTATCTGCAACTCGCCATAACAAGACACTATGGTTGTTGGTTGCTGTTCGATTAAACTTGATTGTCTTCTCAATTGGGCTCGAATATGTGCCAAAAGTACTCTAGGTTTAATGGGTTTACATAAATAATCGTCTGCGCCAACTTCTAAACCAGTCACTTCATCTATGTCATCGATTAAAGCGGTCAGCATAATTATGGGCCCAGTAAAACTTGGCCTAATTGCTTTACATATAGTAAGACCATCTGTACCAGGTAACATTAAATCGAGAATGATTAAATCAGGCCGCATAGACGCGACCTGTTTGATTACATTACTACCCTCATTGATTACGCTGACTGTGTAACCGTTTTGAGTTAAGAATTGGCTTACTAAGTCGGTTAGCTCAATATCATCATCAATTATTAAAATTGAATACACGTCTGTATACCCTGCTATCAAAAATCTAACATAAGTGTATCATTCAACAGTATGCTTTGAATCAGAAGTTGAATTTAAACAGTGCTTCAACATAGCTTGGTTGAACGATTTTGCAAAAGCATAAGCATCTCTGCGCTTTTGTTTATCCTTGGAGCTTTTAATAATGTCAGTGCTATTGTCAACGAATCGTACTCCACACTTTTTCTTTAATTTTGCAGCATCTTCATGCTCAAAGCCCGGAAAAACTAAACGCCGACTTGCCAATGCTAACAATCTATAATCATTTTTTTGTATAGCCAGTTTTATGTGTTTTGTAATTTCAAGCTGACTACTTTGCTGAGCATTGCCCTCAGTAGGTTGTGCAATGTATGCACAACCTACTAAACACCAAGCTAACAAAGCGATACTGGTGGGCCTTATCATCATGACTTTCTCGATCTTCTAAAGAATAATGCAGTAAGTCCTAGCAAAGACCATAAACCGAACGACCCAGAATCTCCGTCGTTATTATTTGGCTCTGGTGTTGGAGGCGTTACTGGCGTCGGATCCTCTTTGACAGTGACTTCTACCTGCGCGCTGCTAACCCCCCCGTTGCCATCAGATACGTTATAGTTAAATGTTTCTTTCCCTGAAAAACCGCTTGCTGCTGAATAAATAAGCTTGCCTTCTTTAATCTCAGCTGTGCCTTGCCCTTGATAATCAACACTCTCAACTACCAGTGTATCTAGATCTTTGTCTGAATCATTGCTGAGTATATCCAATATCACTTCACTGGCTTCAAAGTCCACTTCAAAAGTATCATCTAATGCAACAGGTAAATCATTAACCGCTGCAACAATAACTGTTAGCTCAAATACCTCACTCACAAGGTCGCCTCTCGATGCGGTAACCGGCACTTTAAGCGAACCGTTAAAATCAGGAGTTGGCGTAATAGTTAAGTTATCCAATGTATAATTTTCACCAGACTGTAAGATGAGCTTATCAACAGGCTTTGCAGTCGCATAAGTTAAATCAGATGTCTTTATCGTAATGCTACTATCTTCATTCACTGACAACGGGACTTGCCCCGTAATTTGTGGTGTAACGTCTTTGATTGGCTCCTCTCCAAGCTGAATAACAAAATCTCCAGAATTAATCGCAAAGAAGATATTATCGCTACACATCACTTTTATTCGGGCTTGAGTCGTGGTTAGGTCCTCGATTTGAACATTGTGTTGACCATTGTTCACAACCCCTTGTGCCAAAGTAGTTTTAAAGCTTTGCCCTCCGTCATCCGAAAGAAGAATATCCACTTTTCTACAAGAGACTGGCGCATTTTCTGTCCCTGAAGTATACCAACTAACAATTTGTTCATTATCACGCCAATTACTTGATTGATCGGGTAGGGTTACAGAAAAACCTCTATCAACCTCAACCACATTAACTTGCATGGTGTCATCACTAACGCCCCCTTGACCGTCACGAACGACTAAACGAAAATCTAGTGCACGAGTTGTAGTCGCAAATGCTTCACCATAACTCAACTCACCTTTTAGGAGGTCACTCATCTGAGGTATAACACGAGTTGGCTCTGAACTTGGATTAAACGTTCTAAATAGCGGTCGCTTACCATCATCGACACTGTCTTGTTGTTTATCTGCAGATGCTGGCCCTAAGTTAAATTGTTGCCAGCTATAGCTGAGCGTATCGCCATCGGTGTCCTGGGCCGTTCCCAACAATTTAAACGCCGTTTTTGCAGGTATAGTATAGTTTTGACCCGCCTCAACGGTAGGTTTTGAATTCGTTCGTTGTTTATGAACACCACAAGTATTACCTGCACCTAATCGGCTATAGTTATTCATTTGATCTAATGAACGAATATGAAAATAAGGATCTGAGTTAGTTTGTAAATCTTGCTCATTACAAATGCCCGTGTAACCCATAATTGTAGAGCCACTACCTGGTTCATAAGCGCTGTTTTCTGCTCGATTACCATCACACGCTCCAGCTAAACCATTAAAGGTATGATCAGCACCTAACTGGTGTCCTATCTCATGGGCGACATAATCAATATAAAATGCATCGTTAGTAGGCGATTCACTGCCTGTCACACCTTCGGCTTTATACTCAGTACACACCACCTCAAATCCAGCTAGGCCGCCGCCCCCAGTCCCTACTAGGTGGCCAATGTCATAATTTTCTTCACCAATTAATTCATTTATTTTTGTGCTCAAAATATCGATATCTTCATCGGTATTTGCAAATGGGTCACTCTCAGGATCTAAAAAAATAAGCTTGTCATTATCACTCACTATCTCAAAATTCATAGCTAAATCTCGCTCATATACATCATTGAGACGATTCACCATAGTCACAATAGCTGCCATCACTTTATCTTTTGTGCCACCATGAAATTGGCTGTATTCCCCTGTGGTAGTAAACGCGATACGGTAGGTAATATGTGTATTTGGCAAGGCACTTTCTTCTGCCTGAGTCTGGCTTGATTGTAATTGCTCACGCTTTAATTGATTACTCTTTAAGCGCTTAATCGGAGCGTTTTGCAGAATTAGTTTAGATGCATGAAGTGCTTTCGCCTCGTAACTACGATAAACATGCTCTGACTGCTCTGGATCAATAAATACCCGCGACTGACCTTGATTAAAAACACCAAAGAAACCTTTTGGGCCAATATCAAAACGGCCTGTATTAGCTGGGTTATCAACTTGAAAACCCACAAAGGTTTTAATATCTGGAAACTTTTCAGCCAAAGTGTCAGACATGACTTTACTGGGTCTCAATCTAAATACGACAAACTCACCACTGGGTAAGGGCAACTGAACATCCATCTCTTGGATTGGCGCCATGAGTTTGTCCTGTAATTGGCTGCTTGCAAGATGATACCGCTTAAGCTGTTGGTGCTCTAAGCTGCGGTTTTGTGTGGTTTGCTGCCACAAATCGCTGGCATGAGCGGGTAAAAAGATTATTTGGCTTAATACTGCTGCTAACAAAGTTTTTTTCATTGTGCTGTTTTCCCATTGATGAGTCAAAACCACCTTATCGATATTCAACCACTTTTAGGGTATCCGTTTGTGATTCATTTGTATCAATCTTGATACAAATATACGCAATTGCAATTTTTGTATTTGGCTAGCTCCTTGCACTTTTCAGCTTTGGCAGACGCTTATTCATTTTTTTGGCACTAAAAGCCCAAACGATGTTAATAAGACGTTTTCTTAATTGGTGTAATAGATTGTAATCACTATTCACTTGATTCCCCCGATTTAAGGCCCGTCTTTTCCAGTACTTTGCCAATTACACACTATTTTCACCACAAAAATGCTGATAAAGGATTTTATTTACCACCGATAATTATTGCTTTTTTCGGGATAGATAAAATAGAAGCGTGTGGTGGCTAACCAACCGGAGAAATAAAATGGAAATTCGCTCACAAGTGAAAAGGAACACTTTCGATGTAGCGCCTTTGTTTAAGAATTTAATTATACAGCTGCTAGATAATAAATTTAATCATCTCACACGCTGTGATTTTTTTGTGGAATATCACGCCAGTCATGCTATTTCACATTCTTGGCCTAAATCGGCTCAATTTGAAAAGCCCATCTCAAATATCCCCATTAATTATCAAAGAAAGCGACTCGGTACATTGCATCTACTCGTTGAAGTAACACAAGGCTCTGCTGAGGAGTTAGCATTTAAACAATTCGCCAGTCAGCTAGGATTGCTGTTTGCTAGGCTAAGAGTTGCTCAGTTGAGTCATGAAAAGTTTGGACAGAACTTTGCGCTCCAAGGATATAGTTCAGAGATTAACAAACTTGAAAGAATCATAGAAAAATGTGCCAACACCTTATTTCCTCTGGTCTTAAATGCCCCATTAGGAAGCGAAACTCTCGCAGCAGCTATTAGCATTCATGTTTTGAGTGATAAAAAAGCAGGCCCTTTTGTTGAACTTGATTGCACATCCATAGACGCACATCACTTTGAAAGCAAATTAAAACAGGCATTCGAACAGGCTCAAAATGGCTCTATATTAATTGCCAATGTTAGCCATTTGCCTATGTCACAGCAAACTCAGCTTAATACCCTGCTGACTAACCAATACAGTCTAAGACGAGATACTTCTCAACCTAGATTACTTTCTAGTACTGAACATAACTTGTATGCACTGGTCAATCAGGGGTTATTTTCTAGAAGTCTCTTTGAAAAGCTGAGTTTTCTAGAGCTACCTATACCAAGCATAAAAGACAGAAAAGCTGACTTACCTTTACTCATCAATACCTTTTTTGAACACAATAAGATTAATGCCAAACAAAGGCTTTCGAAAGATTGTTTTGATTTACTCAGTCAGTACGATTGGCCAGGTAATATGATGCAGTTGGAGCAAACTCTGGTTAAGTTAATTGCCCTTTCTTATCACGATAATATCTGCATAGAGGTACTTAAACAGACACTGCCTGAATTTAGTCATCAACTAGAAAATAGCGCGGAGCAAGCTTTAGGAGAACACCGAAAGTCTATCGTCAATATATTACTTAAAAAACAGGTTGCTGAACAAAGAGCTTTGCACCCTAGTTTGCTTAAAGCATTACTTCATGTGCAAAAAAATTGGCAACATGAGATCACTTTAACAAGTCTTGCTAATCAGGCATTTGTCAGCCCTTCACATCTGTCTTACTTATTTAAAAACACCCTAAACAAAAGTTTTAAGCAAATTTTAGCTGAGCTAAGAATTGAACACGCCAAAGTCATGATAGAGCAGGACCCTAACATTCGTATTACTGATTTATGTTTAGAGGTTGGCTTTGGCGACTTGAGTCACTTCGAAAAAATCTTCCGACGTTTTACCGGCATGTCACCTCGCGACTATAAAAAACAGTACAAACCTTATCGAATTTAGACGAGCCGACATTCGCGGCAATTGTTAGTGCAATTGCCCGATTAACAAAAGGCTACAACTCCTAATATGACCTTATCGAAACAAGCACGGATAACTGTGATGGAAGACCTAAGCACAAAAATACATGACTTAGTTAATCAGCAATCGCCTCAAGTTTCTCGTGCCATGTTAGTGCAAGCCACGGCGCAAGCACTGGGTAACGCAGCACACAATGCAACTTACTCTCAACAGCAACACAATGTGCTGATCAAAACTAATACTGCCATTGGAGCGAATTTAATTCTCTCTCTTGGCGCTAAGTATGCGAAAGCATAAGAGCTCAAACCGCTTGGAATGAGCACAATATTAACATGAAGAAGGAAACAAACTATGGCAGCAGCAGCTGGTGGTGCAGCAACACCACTTCAAGTAAATGGCCAAGTCACTGACTCAGTAACGCAAGTGAACACTAGTGTAGTTGGTGAAACACCTGCGATGGCAATGGGTAACGTGCATATGGCTACCAGTCAGGCACTAGGTTCAGCAGCGCTAAATGCAACAACAGGTAACCAACAGGCTTCAATCACAATGCAAGCAGCGACAGTTCAAGGCGTCAACTCACTGATGTCGATTGGCAGCTCAGTGATTGGTCGCGGTACTGCAGAAATTTTATCTTAATTGAGCGGTTTTGCTTGGCAAAACCTCTCTCTTAACTTTACGACTTAACAGTCAAATTTAACTTAAAAAAGGAAACTATCATGACAGCAACAGTTAATGGTGCAATCACTGATTCAGTAACTCAAGTAAACACTAAAGTTGTAGGCGAAACGCCAGCAATGGCGATGGGCAACCTATTAATGTCAACAAGCCAAGCATTAAGTAATGCTGCGCACAATGCAACATCAGCACAGCAACAGGCGCAAATTACAATGCAAGCTGCAACTGTTCAAGGTGTTAACTCACTGATGTCAATTGGTGGCTCTGTAGTAGGTCGAAGCGCTGAAGGCATCATCGAAAAAGGCTAATCGCGCTCAGCGCCATACGATTTGTATGGCGCTTTTTAATTCTTAGTTTTATTTATTTTTAGCAAGGACCGATTCGGTCACAGGAGAAAATCATGGCAGATGCACTAACAGTAAACCCGCAAGTCACAGATTCAGTTACACAAGTAAACACTAAAGTTGTAGGCGAAACACCAGCAATGGCAATGGGCAACCTGCTTATGTCAACAAGCCAAGCATTAGGTAACGCAGCACATAATGCAACAGCGGCACAGCAACAAGCGGCAATAACAATGCAAGCTGCAACTGTGCAAGGTGTTAATTCACTGATGTCAATTGGTAGTTCAGTGATTGGCCGTAGTGCAGAAAGCATTATTGAGCCAGGCGCATAATCACTTTTTCTGATGCCTTCAGGCCCTTATTTGCCTTGCAACTAAGGGCTTTTTTTGCAGGAGTTAAATATGAGTAATTTAAACCAAGCCCCTGAGGCCAATGAATCTGCAGTTAATAGTGCACAACAATCTATCGCCCAATCTACTGCACTGGCGATGGCAGATGCGACTGACAATTTGCGCAACCTCAATACCTTAAGTACCACTGCAATTGGTGTCGCGTTATCACAATTTTTAGAAACGGGTGATAGCAAGTATGTTGAAGCTATTTCAACGGCACAATCTATTGTGTCTCAAGGTGCTGAAAACTTCAGTGTGGTGGGCGAAAAAATTGCCACTGTATTACACGAATCCGCCGACTAGCCCCATGGGGATGAGCACTAATTTCTTAATCATCCCCGAATTTTTAGTAAAAAGCCCCGATTTTGTTCAGACGATAGGCGATAAGCTGTACTTAATTTCAAACTAATCTACGCAGTTTTTGCGTGCTTAAAGCAAGGACAAAGCAATGAGTGACGAACAAAATATCACAAACCAAGTACCTGAAGACAACCATACATTTTCACAACAGCCAACGAGTATGGTTGAAGCTACCCTCGCTGAGACATTGGGTTTGTCGATGCATAATGCGATTACCAACCAGCAAAGTGCGCAAATGACAACTTCTGCCTCGATCACCAATGCCTGTGCTCGATTGTTACAAACACCGACCCATTTACCAGCATCAACTCAACAAACTCATGCTGCAGCTCAAGCTCCACCAGCCCCCTTACAACTTGATCAGCATTTAGATATCGAAGATGTAGATCCAGAAGAGGAAGTAACGCCTCCACCTCCACAAAAAAAACGCTTCAACTTATTTAACTTTTTAGGCAAAAAACCCAAAGAGTCAACTTATGATGAATAGTACCGAAACCATTCAAGCACATTGTGCTGAGCAATTAGAGCAAATTACTGCGCTCACAAAAAGCAAGAAGCAAGAGGTTGATGCACTCCTAAAAGGCAATCAAAAAGTGTTAAACGAGCACCAGCCTTTTGAGGAAGCGAGCAAAATTTCAAAACACGTCGACGCCATGCTCAATGACGTCGACAAAACACTCACTCAAGCAATGTCAGCACTCAGTGAACAACTTGGAGTGCCAACAACGCAAGAAGACAATCAAACGGAATAAGGACTCATTATGGCCGACAAACAACTCAATAAAGTCAATGGACAGATCACCGACTCTATTACTCAAGTAAATACCAAAGTATTGGCAGATGCGCCTGCGATGGCATTGGGTAACTTCTACACTGCGCTTGGTTTATCACTGTCAAATGCAGGTAATAATGCCACTAGCGCACAGCAAAATGCCAATATCATGGCTCAAGCTGCAACCGTGCAAGGTGTGAATGCACTGGGAGCAATTGGTAGTGCGGTGCTGGGTCGTACTACTGAAGAGATCATTGAGAAAGGGTAACTCAGTCTTACAACATGCTTGGGGGCTGTATTAGCTCTCATTGTTATCTAGGAGTAAGTATGTCTGATAGCAACGAAAAAACCATTTCTGACATCATCACACAACTGTCTGATTCAAGTCTCGCTGATACCGTTGGTTTGATGATGCAAAATGCTGTGACCATTCAGCAAAGTTCACAGACTATCAGTACGGCTTCTGTCAGTACTTCATGCGCCATGATCTTATCGCAAGGGTAACCTCGCAGTATCATGTCAGATGTGAATGCACGCAAAAAAGCTGAACAGGCCGTAGCTCAGTCTACGGCCATTGCCGTGCAAGACGCCACCGATAATTTAAGAAACCTCAGCACCATTACCACCACCGCCATTGGTGTAGCGTTATCGCAGCTGCTCGCAACGGGCGATCCTAAGTATTCTAAGGTTATAGAAGAGGCACAAAAAGTGCTAGAAAAAGGCACCGAGCAATTTGCAAACATAGGGAAAGAGTCGGCAAAAATTCTAGAACAATTTAAGCCTTAACCTTTGCTTCCCTCTGCTTTTCTTTAAGATATAAATACAGTGGCAAGCCGCATGCTACACCAACCGTCAAGGTCGCAATTATTGAAGACGTAGCGCCCTTAACTTTATGCTTTTTTCCATCTGTTATAACAAAGCAAATAAGCGCAACTGCGGCTATGATCACATCTAACCAAGCTAACACGCTGATATTGTTTGCTGTGATTGCTTGCCAGAGTAATTGTAGGTTTAAGCCGTTGTCAAACAGCCAAGGTAATAAGGCCCCATATGGGAGTACCGCACCCAAGATGGCGAGTAGTAAATAAATTTTTGCCATATATTTAGAATTCCTTTTCTTCACTCACTTAATTAGCCTGAATTTTGGTTAAGAGATTTACTAACGTACTGATACTGAAATGATAAGTAATTATTCAAGTCTGCAGCCGGAAACTTTTAGCGATAACAAGGCGAATTTACGCGTCAATAGCTAGTCTAGTGCAAGTAAATTCAACGCAGTTAATGTTGAAAGTAGCCGCTGGAGATACATTTATTATCCGGGAATCAGGTTAATTAGTAAACAAATCAAATACATTACCTAATGTACTTGTACTGCTTTTATAAAACTCTGTATAAGTACAGTGCACACAGGTCACAGCTGTGAATTTTCGATTTTGCATATCGAAGATTTTTGACCAGCCACTGCCCGTTGTTGCAATGGTATCTGTTTCATAATCTCGACAATCACATTTAGGGCACTTCCAACCGTTAGACATAACCGCTCCTTTTTAAAATTACTTAAATATACACATCATTTTGTGCGGTCAGTTCACCGCCTGCTTCACCCGTATTTACAACACCTTTTGGCTCAACAATCATTACTTTACACTCACATTCAGCAAATGGCTTATGTTCCTCGCCCTTAGCTACAACACACATTTCTCCGGTTTTCAAATGAACGCTTCGGTCTCGAAACTCAATACCCATCTCGCCTTCGATGACAATAAAGACTTCATCTGTGTCTTTATGATCGTGCCAGGTAAACTCACCTTGAATTTTAACCAGTTTAAACTGGTAGTCGTTCATCTCTGCGATCACTCTCGGCGACCAATGCTCATTGAATTTAGCAAACTTGTCTGCAAAATTAATCTGATCTTGTTTCATCTTTACCCCTGTTTTCTCAAGTTCTATCAACCAAGCTAAAGCATTTTTATTTAAGACCCAAAGATTTAAATTGAATATCACCAACAAAATTGTAATGAATTATTTTGCCATTTTGTTAGTCAGTTCTGATAGTGACTTCTGATAGGCCAGAGGTGTTATGCCAAACCACTTTTTACATGCATGGGTAAATGAAGATTGTTCCACAAAGCCAAGCTCATAGGCCGTTTGTGCAATGGTATTATTTTTAAGTAACTTATCTATTCGAGATTTACGTTCAGCCTCTAGCATGACCGAAAAACTCACTTTCTCCGCTTTTAACTTTCTTTGTAATGAACGTGCACTCATAAAAAGTGCTTCGGCGATACGTTTTTGGTCGCACCCCTGTAAGTTACTTGTAGCACTGAGTAAAGTAGCGACTTGCTGTTTAATATTACTGTTTCGAATAGTTTGAGAAAGCTCAGATTGAGTGAGCTTACTCTGTGAAAGCTCTGTTTCAGAAAGTTTAACCAAAGCCAGAAACATAGCCTTATTTTCAGAGGTAAATGGCAGTGCAAGCAGAGTTTTATCAAAGCTGATGCGGTTTTCATTAGTCTTTGTTATTACCTCGCAATTAAACCACGCTTTTAGCTGTTCAATTTCTTGTGCTGACAAAGCAAAGCTGAATGACACTTGATGAGGAGAAAGTGTTTCACCAAGGATCTTTCTCACCGTCGCAACCCAAGCTGTGGTATTTCGAAGTACCATCTGTTTGCATTCGGTGGTAAGCGGTTGCCAATCTAAGTGCGCAAATGTGTCAGTCACATTTAGCTGAGTTTGACCTATATCAGCAACCAATGCGTCAAATCGCCTGAGTACGCTTATGGCCTGTGCGAGATTTTCACAGCTTTCAACCAAATAACCCAGTACACCATAATCTCTCGGTTGAATACGTTTACCTAATTCAAACCCAAACAAGCTAAGGTCTGTGCGCTCTGCACCAATGTTAAGCAAATCAACATAGGTTTGCATGGCAATGCGCTCAGTTGAGAGCTGTGCGATATCACATTTTATCTCTGTTGTAGCAATGCCCTGCTCATTCAAAAAAGCCAAGACACTATGTAAATATGCATTTGAAACTGACGCCATAACAACCCTGTCGCAAAATAACAAAACTCTGTCGTATTAGCGCAAGAAGCTATCTTTTTGTCAAACTATGCTGTTAAAAAAACAAACGTGACTCGGTTATGTTAGTCGTCGAATACCAAAAACAGATTGCCTGTACCGCAGATACTTTACTAAATACCTTACTTGACCATAGCAATCTTGGACGCTTTTTTAATGCCAAATTCCAAGTACTCAGACCTGCCAACAAAGGCGAAATTTCAGGTGGCAAGGGGTGTATTAGGCAGGTATCAATATTAGGTGTAAATTTTGAAGAGCAAATCACCCAAGCAGACCAAACTGGCATTTGTTATCAAGTGCTCAATGACTTTCCTGTTCGCCAGCACCGTGGGCAGATTCACTTTCACAAAACCGGCGAACAAACCCAAGTTTCGTATCGAATTCAATGCCAAAGTCCTTGGTATATTCCCAAGTTTGCGCTCAAATCCATCCTTCAGAAAGACATACAACAATGTCTAAATAGACTTGGAGACATGTATGATCCCCGTTGAACTGATTTTGCTTGGGTTAAGTCCTATCTTTTTATTATGTGTCGCTGTTGAGTTCTACAAAGCGAGGCAGTATTACAACATTAAAGACAGCTTAAACAACACTATACTCGCGTTGTTACACCAAGGTAGTGATGCCATCGCGCTCATAATACTTATGCCATTTTTTAATTGGTTACATCAATTTGCCTTGTTTAATATCCCCTTTTCAATTAGCAGTTTATTGGTCGGCTTTTTACTACAAGATTTTCTGTATTATTGGTTTCATCGTGCGTCTCATAATATCCACTGGTTTTGGCTTGCCCATGTGGTCCATCACAGCTCAAAACATATGAACTTCACAACCGCTTTTAGGCAGAGCCTTTTATATCCACTAGTAGGCATGTGGCTGTTTTGGCTGCCCATGATTTTAATGGGCTTTGCGCCTGCTATCGTGTTTGCCATTGTCGCCCTCAACCTCGCCTTTCAGTTTTTTGTGCATACGCAAACCATAGGCAACTTAGGGTGGCTTGAGAAGGTATTCAACACACCGACACACCACCGAATTCACCATGCCACGAATGCCCCTTACATTGATAAGAACTATGCTGGCGTCTTAATCATTTGGGACAAGTTATTCGGTACGTTTGTAGAAAAAGATAAAAGCCTGACAATCCGCTATGGCATTGTGGGCCCAGAGCCCAATAACACGCCATGGAGTGCTAACTTTATGCAAGTTAAAATACTCTATAGGCAAGTGTTAATGGCTAAAGGACTCATTAGAAAACTTAAAGTGTTGTTTGGGTATCCATCTCATAACTAAAAAAATAAACATATGATTTGAAATGTTTACTTGCTTTTATTGAATTCTTTCAGTGACATGAGCAGTAAACAGACTCCGCCTACGCCCAAGGTAAATAACTCCCACATTGGCTTGCTCAAACCTAGTAAAAGATACAACACGCCAATCGCAAGCATAGTGCTGAGAGGTGTACCAATGGAAGCTAACACAAGTGCAAAATATCGTTTGTGTTTAAAGGTTGAAATAACGCTCGGGGTCATGATTAAGATACTCAAACCAGCAAGAAAATAACTCATAAAGTTCATATAAGTAGAGTAAGGATCATTTGGGAGCTGTATAGGCTGAGTGGCAAGCGACAAGGTTAAAATAACTAACCCAATATACAAGCCGTATTGCAGCTTTTGTTTGCGCGACGTTTCAAATTGATGAATTTGTTGTAGTTCAGAGACGTCGACCTCAAAAGTTGCTGCTAAACTAATAGCCGTATTCAAAGACGCAGCGCCTTCGGATTCAACTCTTTGCACTGTGCGAACGCTTAAGCCTGAAGCTAGAGCCAATTGCTCTTGCGGCCAACCTTTACTCATTCTTAACTGACGGATTTTTTCTTTTGAAATGTTCACTTGCTTATTCATTGTATTTATTAGAGTTGTATTTAAACTTTTTCATCAGACTACATAGTTTATATAAAAACCGTCACGACAGTTTCCCGCCAACTTATTGAAAACTTTGGCAAAAAAATGCAACCTCATGTTTTAATTGCTTATTTTTTACCTCTCTTGATTTAACACTTTATGCATCACAGCCACATCAACGTCTCGATAATTTACCTGTGTTTCAATCTCCCAGCCTAATTTGGCATAAAGCCCCCCATTCAAAGACTCGGTTTGCAAATATAGGAGGTTGATTTTGAGTTCAATGGCACGTTTCTCTGCTTGCAGAACCAATTGGGATGCGATGTGCTGTCCTCTGTAGTCTGGGTTAACATACACACCACCCAGCCAATACTCTTTATCCGGGTAAATAGTCATTTCACGGTACTTAATTTGTACCGCGCCCACTAAAGTTTGCTCTTCAACAGCCAAAATAATAAGTGGTACTCGGTCTGTATTTAAATAATCTTGCAGCTTGTTTTGAAACGATTCAATCGAGCCATCTTCAACATAGGTGCCCCATTCGTCAAAATACCATTCGGCTAACTGTTTAATATGTTGAGGATGCTTGGCTAAATACGTCCATTCAATGGTCATGGCTATTTCCTTATGTATTAGGTTAAATACATGATGAACATAACGAAAGATAAGGCTAAAGCCAACCAATAAATTTTTTTGATAAATATTAAAAAGAATTATTTGAAAGAGATATGAGGTTTGGCGGTACATTCAACGTCACCGCATCACCAAACCCCATAGGAATTAATTTAAGTTTTCTTCAATGAACACAGATTTTTCGATTTGCTGAAAAATACTGTTGTAGTATTCAGTATCAGTTACCATTTTAGTATCAACAATTTCACCGTCACTATTCATACGCTTACCAACTGCATTAATACGCACTGTACTCACGCCCGATAACTCAGTCACATTGGCTGAAATATCTACCACTAAAATATCTTCGAAATTATTATCACCAAAAATCCAATTCAGACCAAAGGTTAAATAAGTTGCGACCGCTTTAGTGACAATTTCGGCGCCATTGAGCTCGGTAGAACTGTAATGCGCAATCACTACACCAGAGTTGGCGTCAGACGACTTTAAAGTGAATCCTCTGTCCAATAAAGCATTGATTAACCCTTTATAGACTCGAATATGATCAGAAGTTTGATACTCTTTGGTTTGTAAACTTCGTACTTCCATTGTCGACATTTGCGCCTTGTTCGAGGCACAGCCAACAAGAAATAAAGCCACACAAGCTGCAATGACTAATTTCAATTTAAACATGCTTATACCTCAATTAAAACTTACTGCGGTGGTAAGCAATCGAAGCAACATTATCTTGCGCATCAAATTTAATGATCACGGTAAGTGTTTTAGAGCTCACTTGGCTAGAGCCTTGCTCTGAAGAAATAATACCGCCACCATTACCAGAGAAGTAACCTAACGCACCGCCTGTGGTTTGATATATCTGCTCTTTTGAAAAGCGATCATATACCCAAACTTCATTGCCCTCTGGGTTAGTTTTAACAATATTTGGGCTACCAAGTGCTGTTAACACGTCTGTTGAAGGCATACCAGTTGTTATTTCTTTTTGCACAACACCCACAGTTAATTGATTGGTATTGTCGTCTTTTTCAGCGTTTGGCGAAGTCGCACAACCAGAAAGCGCCACAGTTAAAGCTATTGCAGCTAAACAACCATATTGTTTTTTCATCTTGTTTTCCCTAAAGAATAATTGTTATGGCTGAATATTTTTGCACAGTTTCAAACAAAAACATACCCAATTTAGCTCCACTAAAAAGTAAAGGTTTTATAAAACTATACTCTTTCTTTTTTATACCATTTACTATTGGCATATTTGAAGTGACTCAATAACTTACTGCGTATTCCAACTTCTTTTAAGCAAAAATACAAATGATCAACACAGTTATAATGCTCAATACTGTAATTTGGGGCGTAGCGACTGGTTAGGTGTTGGTAGAGCTCGTCAATTTTAGTTTCATTTTTTGATAGTAGAAGTGGCTGCTTATAGATAACTTTCCCTTTGCGCGGAATAGATTCTCTAATATAACCATTAAAGCCAAAACCATGCGCTGCAGCGGTTTTATGGGTTAAGTCACTTACTACCAAACACGCATGTTTACGATACAGCGGATGCTGCTCAGGCAGCCTGAGCAGATCGGTCGCATAAGAGTGGCGGATATAAGCGGTTATCAGAAACTGGCTCATTAAACATTGTCTTAAAATTGCAAAAACAACCGTAAGCCTGAGTGTCTCGCTTGCATCCTATTACTTTGCTTATCTGGCCACTGCCATTGATTGAACACGGATACTGAGGCCATATCATGCAAGGTACATTTGAGCCAGGCTTCTCCTTGATGTATTTCATCATCTTGCTCTGCTTGTTGTCTTTCAGTCGCAACACCTAAGCCAAACTGCCAGTTATTCTGCGTCCATGTTGAAGCCAGACTCAAAGTTGAATGGGTGAGTGTTTGCTTAAATCCAGGAGAAATAATATCCGTTTGTGCTTCAACGTCACTTTGCTGTTGCTTGGTAAGGCCTGCTCTCACCAACAAAGCAAGCTCTCCCATGCTAAATGGTTGATGATATTGCAAAGCAGAGTACATACCCTTTGCCGCTTCTGCCTGATTTTTCCAAGCACCAAAATGTACTTCTGAGTTGTTAACGCGCCATTTCACTTCACTGGCAATAAAAAGTTGGCTGTTGCCTTGAAAGAGTACATCAGCGTAATTGCCTTGTTTATCCGCCAATCCTTCGCTACGACTCACCAATAAGGTGTACCCCAATTCTCTTTCGCTGGGCTGTTTTACATAGCGTATGCCCAAGGTGTAATCTGGCGTGTAGATACTGGTGTTATTCACTAAAGCTGGCAATAAGAACTGGGTGTTTTCGTCATTGGCAATGCCATTGATATCGACACCGCCTTCGATATCTAACAAACCAAAGGTGAGTTCGGTGTTTGTATTGCTATTTGGCTGTTTAAATGCGCCTGAGTCTTGCCAAAAAAATGTAGAAATTTGAGCTCTGCCTGCTTCATTAGCATCTTGTGTGGTCAGCACGTCGGCACTACTTTCGAATAATGCGAACATTGCTTGTCCTTGCTCATCGGGCGTTTGGCTGTACTCAATACCAAGCTGAATTAATTGTTGCGTGTTTAATTGCAAACCAAGATCAATATTTGCCGAATATAATGAGCTCGAAAGCCCTTGCTGTGTGTTTTGCTGTGTGGTCCAAAGCATTGATGCATCAATCGTTAGAGCTTGCTTCTCTGCTTGCTCATGTGTTTGCGCATATGCTTGGGCTTGAAAGAGTAACAAGGTGCCAGTAATAAACTGTTTAATGGGTTTAACCAGCTCAAATGCTTGGCCAATAATTTTATTTATTATTTTAATTTTTAATAAAAAAAGGGATTGCCTCATTGTGTGACTCTTCTGCTAAAAAATCACACTTTAAGCAAGATTAAAATCGATAAATTGGGGAAACCCTTTGACTAATCAGGCTTTCTTATCACCTAATCTATCCGCAATATTATCCATCAGTGCAAACATAATTTCGACGTTGTAGCCCAGAACAAACGCGAACAGCATAGGTGAA
>CAYZOE010000047.1:0-24182 GCA_964479805.1 uncultured Pseudoalteromonas sp.
TATCAGAGCAGGTTGTTTTTCAAAACATCAGTCAATTGCGCACCATAATTGGTGACAACGCCATAAAGACTTTTCCAAAAAAAGGCTATCAATGGCAGCCAGATCTTATATTCATTGAGGACTCTAAAGAGCAGCAAACTGGTGCTCCACAAGAAACGCTTAGTGTTGAGTTATCAGATGAGCTTGCAGCAGCAATTACTCTTGCTAATAAGCAAGCAGACACAACTCAGTTAAACTTTTCTGAAATTCAAACACACAAACAAAACACTCGTCTTATCGTAGGGGTGGTCACTTTATTGTGTCTGATGCTAGGCACATTTTATTTTTTTGATAAACGTGAGCAACAAGAGGCATTTCAGCGCACACTTGTTCAATCAATTCAGAGTCAAAGCTCTGTAGAGCAAACACCAGCTGTGCACAGTGATTTAATTTATCTTCCATTTATCGCTGACAGTGCTCGTCATTTCCAAGAGGACATAGATGAACTGCACCTAGCATTAGACTTTGCCACTGCGAGTGATGAGTTAGATGCAAGAGAATTTGTTAATTCTCCTTATATGCAGTATCAGCAGCTTAACCTAAATGATGCGCTTATTTTTACTGGGATCTTAAAACACAACGCTGATACGTCGACTCGTAAGCAGATGCCTTTTTTATTAGAGCTGATAGTACAAGGCCCAGAGCGAAGCTGGGTAAGCTATATGTATGGTGCATCTATGCCAGATTTAGCAGAACAAGTAAAAGTCTTAGTGGAGACTTTGGCGAGCACAAATTATTTTAGATTAAAAAGCGAATCACTGTTATCAGCAGAGCTTGCACTGATCAATGAAAGAGTTGGCTCGTCATTACATGTATTGCCGCTACTGGCATATCATCTCATTGATGACGATAAGTTTGATTCGGCGAGTGGTTACATTGAATTGTTACTGACAGAGAGTGAATTAAAACATCCACTTTATTATGCTTACGGAAAGTGGCTAAAAGGGCAGCTTTATAATGGTAAGCGTGATGCAATTAATGCAAAGACGTATTATGAACAAGCTGACCTGTTATTTTCGGATGCCCACATTTATGACCTTCAAGCTGAAGTCAATAAATCGTTAGCAGAGCTAGCGCATTCTGTGGCACACAATAAAGAAGACTTCGATACCATACGCAGCCATCTATACAAGGCTGCAAGTTTAGCCAGATTAGGCAAAAAGCCAGTGGCGGAGATCCGCGCATATACCTTGCTTTCTATTAAAGCTAGCAAGTTTGGCCTGAAAAAAGCACGTATTGATTATTTAATTCAAGCAAAAACATTGTTGGCTGATTATCAATTAGATGGTTCTCACTACATGTTACCCATGTATCATTTTGCAATTTTTGCTGACACCCTAGAAGAGCGAATTAAGCATTATCATGCAGTTTTAGATAAACCGGTTACGCCTGAGAATTATTGGGTGTTTTTTTCTTCAGTAGATAATCTGTCCAAACTGTACCTTAAAGAAAATAGAACTGAAGAAGCCCTTGAAGTGATAGAGAAAATCACTGAACCTGCTCGTTCAGCTTTATTACATGCACAATATTATCGCGCTCTTAACGACACTAGCAAAGCAATTAATTATGCCAAGCGCTCATTCAATATTGGCCGTGGCCAGCATATGAATTGGCTGAGCTTAAATAGTGCGCTGATTTTGTTGGAACTAAGTCAAGCAAAAGGTGAAAGCCATGAGCTTGCTGAATATCGAGAGTTTATCGCTGATCATGCCACTGAATGGTGGCTGAGTTGGCGTAAAGATAGACTAGCCAATGTTGGTATTGATATCGAAGAGCAAATGGCGGGGCTTTAATTTTAATAATAGGGTCAATAATTAATGCCCTTCGGATTAGCAAATAATTGCCTGCGTTTAATTACCTTTTCAAAGCTTGAGAATTAATGACAGATGCCTTACTCGTTTAGGGGTCGTGGTAGCTTGTTTTAATCGTCATCTTCGAAAAGATATTCAAGATTATACTCTGCTTCTATTTTCTGCATTTCACAGTCATATGCTAATTCATCTTTTTTCTTTTTGAACCGAGTTAACACTTCGTCTTTTTCAAATTTGTTTAAAGAGTTAAATATTGAAATATCAAATTCATCGTTAATCATACAACCACCGTAAAATTTAAGCTTTCACTATTTATTGAACGAATTAAATATAGGTTTGGATTAGTTTAAGGTTAATACAGAAAGTGATCTTAGTTTTAGAAATGCTCGTAATGTTTGGAAAAATAAAATTGGGAATCATTATGTTTGGAATTTTTAAAAGAAACCCGAAAAAGAAGATGAGGAAAGAATATGATGCGCTTTTAGAAAAAGCTATGCACGCGCAAAGAAATGGCGACATACGGACATACTCTATGTTAACTGCCGACGCAGAGGCGCTGTGGCAAAAAATAGAGCAGTTACCTGATTAATTTAAGATAAGTTAATTTACAGGTTCGTTTAGTTTTTTATTTTGAATATAGTGATTAACTTCATTTACTGTTGCTAACCAGAACCCATTTCGAGGGTCTTTTAAATAGATGATTAGCTTTTCTAAAGCTGCTGACTTTACTGTATACAAACCTTCATCACCTACTTCATGACCCGCTAATACTATCCAAGCATTTTTAAATTTCACAAGTTCTAGCATGGATTTCAGTTCTTCAAATGTTTTATTGTCCATATTGAAAGCGCGTATTTGCGCAGGGTCATAATAATGAGGGTCATTGGCTGTTTCATCATTCCAAGTTCTGCCATAAACAAAGTTTTTTGCGATAATGGGTACGTAGCTTTGTACATTTTTACCGCGACCAACAAACTTTTGCCCGCAGGGATATGCAAAGCCTTTAGGTGTAACTCCTGTATGTTGCTTTATATAGCTTTGAGCAAACTCAATATCCTGCTTTATAAACTCAAGGTCGACTTGCTCTAAGCCTTTGTTCTGTTGTCTTAGCCATTGAAAATTACCAGTACATAAGTGATTGGCTGTGTGGTTTGCTATTTCGTGTCCGGTCTCGGCTGCTTGTTTCCATTGTTTTTCTTTGCCTTGCATATGAAACGGCATTAAATAAAACGTGGCTTGTACTTGGTGTTTATCGAGTATGGGTAAACCAACTTCAACCTGAGACTTTCTGGCGTCATCAAAACTTATGCTAATCGCATGCTTTGCGTTATTTGGGTAAAAAGCAAAGCTCACAGAGGTTGAAAGTGTATAGGCTAAAATTGAGCCGCATATTATACCTTTCATCATTAGATACTCCTTGAGAGTTGTTATTATCAACTTATCGGTGCCAAGTGAATACAGCAAGTAAATAAGCATGATTTTAACTTGAGATATTTTAAACAAGATGGATTTCATAAAGCAGATGAACCAGTCCAAAATATTTTAAATGCAAAAAATACACTAAAGTTGCCTATACTGATTGTAAGTGTTTAGGAAAAAGTGACCCAAGTTTGAATGCAGATAAGCAAGCGTTTTTTTCTATTGAGCATAAAAAGGTTGCGATATTAACTACGGTGGCTTGGTATTGTTTGTTCTTGCATGTTGGGCTGATTTTCTTTTTTGCTTTTATTGAAGCTTATTGGTTATCCATATTAAATGTATTGAGTGTTGCGTGCTGGGCTGTTGGTATTAATTGTTTTGCAACTGAGCGGTTATCCGATGCACTTCAATTGGTATGTTTTGAAGTGCTAGTCCATTCAATCGCAGTGTGCGTCACTTATGGAATAGGGCTAGGGTTTCATTATTATTTATGGGCAATAGCATGTATTTTACTGGTTGAGCAATCAATACCATTAGTTCGCTCTTTTGCCTTTGCTGCATTGATAATGTTTAGTTATGCGCTGCTCTCTAGTTTTGATTTTCCTCACTTAAGTGACTTTCCTAAACCTAGTTTATTGCCCTATATACACTTTTTAAATGTGATGATCAGTGGCTTGCCGATAATTTATGCGCTAGCTTCACTGCGAAAAATGAGTATCAACACTCGGGAAGAATTAGCTTTAGTTGTCAGTACAGATGCATTGACAGGGCTACACAATAGACAGTTTGCGCAAAGACATTTAAGTAATATTCGCTGGTTTGAAGATCATCACAGAGAGAGTGTGTATATTGTGATGGCTGACATAGATCATTTAAAAAACATAAACGATAGCTTTGGACATGAGCGCGGAGATGAAGTGCTACGTATTGTTTCGAGTATTTTCATTGATTGTTTTGAGCCACCAAACCTAGTGATCCGATGGGGAGGAGAAGAGTTTTTATTTATTATTCATGAAAATGACAAGTATACAGTTCAACGCTTCATAGATTTGATCACTACACTTTTACAGCAATATAAAGTCAGTCGAGAACAGCTAAAGGTGACACTCAGCTTTGGTGTGACTAAATGGCAACAAGATATGAACTTTGAAACTGCAGTGTCTCGGGCAGATCAAGCCCTTTACGAAAGCAAACGCTTAGGCAGAGATAGAGTCACTTATTTCGATTGAATGAGTAATCAAACACTTTCTAACATCTTAAAACACACCCTCACAGACTCTCACAGACTCTAGTTTTAATTAATGTCATATTTACTCCCGGTTTAAGGGAGTTTGAACTATTTAAAACGTTACGCCTTGAAAAAATCATTAATGCACTTTTATTGAATGCATGTTAGTGGTTTCAACGTTTTAAAATAGGCAATAATTAAACTTAAGTTGAAGCATCATTAAAATGATGTAGAAATGGATTTGATTATTTTTACATTGAATACAA
The DNA here is from genome assembly GCA_964479805.1 of uncultured Pseudoalteromonas sp. Lineage (GTDB taxonomy): Bacteria > Pseudomonadota > Gammaproteobacteria > Enterobacterales > Alteromonadaceae > Pseudoalteromonas. The sequence continues at coordinate 4,764 of CAYZOE010000047.1, forward strand.
TGTGTTAATTGAGGTTTTATTCGATTTGTAAGCTTTGGCAGTTAAAGAACAGAGTTTATAAATATCGCAATTCTTTAAATTAAATGATCGTTAATTTTTTCTCGTAAGATAAGGTTTTCTAACTTATTTGGGGAAATAAAAATTTAAATTAGGATTTCAAAATGTTAAGAGCAACACTATCTGCAGCTATTCTAGCTGGTGCTTTTTTTGCAGCACCAGCAAAAGCAAACAATGTTAACCCTTGGCAACAGTGTGGCCTAGGTGCAATGGTTTTCCCTGATAACGGCACTGCAGCTGCTATATCTAACGTAATCTGGGACCTTGGTACAACTGCTGTTTCTTCAAACGTTTCCTCACAGGAAACTTGTGAAGGTGCAGACGTTAAGACTGCTCAGTTCATTCAGCAAACTTTCCCTGTACTTGAGCAAGAAGTTGCACAGGGTGAAGGTGAGTACGTAGCAGCAATGCTCAATGTAAGAGGTTGTGACGCTGCAGCACACGCTGACATCGTTTCTGCAATCCGTAACGATTATGCTGGCAATCAAGTTGTTGATGCTCAGGCACTTTACAATATCGTAGAAAGTAAAGTAACTAGTCAGTTCGCTGCTAGCTGTTCTGCAATCTAATCGATTGAGTGGGCAGTAATGCCCATTTTTTCCTATGCTAAGACGTATCTCATCCTTACTACTTTGCTCTACTCTGTCATTTAGCACTTATTCTGCATCTGATATTGAGCAACTTGCACAGCACCCAACATGGTTAAAGTTAGGTCATTATAAATCACCGCAAGAGCTTAAAAGTTATATCATCAGTGATGATTTCTTTTTGTCACCTAGAGGTAAAGATGATCCTTATCGTGAACTTCAAGCGACTATCAATGCCTTTAATACACAGCCTGAAAAACAATGTCGGTATCCCGCTAGATTTCAATGGTTGCAGCAACAAGGTTTAAATTTTAAACAGCCTAACAACGCTTGCGACGAGTTAACTCAGTGGCGAGAGAGCCAGCCAATTCATTCTGTTAGTCTGGTTTTTGCGTCTGGCTATATGAGTAACCCGGCATCCCTCTATGGTCATATGCTGTTAAAATTAAATAGGGCGACAGAGTCACATAACAAGTTACTTGATTACAGTATCAATTATGGTGCCATTGTGCCTGACAACGAAAATGGTCTTGTTTATATTAGCAAAGGATTATTTGGCGGCTACGTTGCAGGGTTTTCTGACCAATTATTTTATCGTCATCAACACAATTATGGTGAAGTAGAACTCAGAGACTTATGGGAATATGAGCTTAATTTAACTACAGATGAAGTACGTTTTATTAGTAACCATATTTGGGAGCTGATGGGTGCAAAATACACGTATTATTTTGCCGATGAAAACTGTGCGTTTCACATTGCCAGAGTGATTGAGTTGGTCGCAGGCGATAAACTCACAAATGAACTGTCACCTTGGGTGATCCCAGCGACAATTTTTTCCAAATTAGCAGTGGCTGAGCATAACAACCAACCTTTAGTTAGAGATATCAAATTCACGCCATCGCGAAACAGTGCTTTTTATCAGTATCAGCAACATTTAAATGATCAAGAAAATGCGCTCGCAAAGCGTATTTTTAACAATGCAGAATTATTAAAAAGTGCAGACTTCGTATCACTGAATGCGCAGACTCAGAAAAAAATCATCGAAGTGCTATTTGAATTTGTTCAGCTTCAGCAGTTAAGACAGTATGAGTCTGAACATATTAAAGTAATCAAAAAAGCTTTGGTCAGAGCAAGGTTGAAATTGCCAATAGGTAATGAGATTAAAGTGGGTAACTATCAGCAAAGTGCGCCTCATAAATCACAAAAGCCATCAAATTATTCAGTTTCAGCATTAGATGTGGGCTCTAAAACTCAGTCTAATCTAGGGTTTCGCTTAAGTTATTTTGATTCACTCGCATCTGACATCGCGCGAGTACCTTACTCGAATTTAGAAATGCTAGATGTTGAAGTCGCAGTTCGTGATTCAAATATGTATTTAGATAAACTGCACATTCTTGATTTAGAGTCTTTTAATCCAGCGTATACAGATTGGATAAATGAAGGCGGCTGGGCTTGGCAGCTTAATTTAGGATTTGAGCGTGATAGAACAAATTGCCAAGGTTGCAAAAGCACCTTTGCAATGGGTGGAGTGGGTAAATCCATGCTATTTAATAACGACCGTAGTTTAGTTTATGGCATGGTAAACGGGTATTTTGGTGAACTAGCAAGTACAGTGCAGGTAATTGATACATCTATTGAAGTCGGTGTGATCAGCGATATTTATCAAGATATTAAAATGCGCGCAGCCATTGAACGTTTCTACCATAAGCAAGGGGTTGAATTGAGTAAGAATTTTGAGATTGTGGTGCCCATAAATCAAGATGCCGATTTTCGCTTTATATATAAATCATCAGAGCAAGCTTTGTGGCAGTTAAAGTTAAATTATTATTGGAATTAACTTCTACAATTGACCTATCTGCGCTTTTAACTGTGATCGATAGCGCTTTTGGTTATTTTTTCTCTCCTTATAAACAAAATATCCAAGTGAAGCGATACTTAACAACGCCCCAAAAGCGCCAGTAATAATGCTCAAATCTCGCAAAAATATATTCCAATCTACTTGGGTAATCACAAAGCTCTGGTACACCATGACGCCGACTGTGCCTAAGTAACCAAATGAGTCAGCAAGATAAGTTAAAAAACCAACATTTGCAGGGCGATTAAATGTCGCAATTAAGCGTTCGAATAGCGTGGTAGAGAAAGGCACGTAGGCGAGGTAAAGGCCAATGCCATTAAGCACCATCCAATAAATAGGGCTCAACATTCCCTGTTGATAGGCGAGTGAGCTTAATAAGGTGATTGTGAACCCTGCAAAAATAAGTAAATGGTTCACCACCATAGCAAGGTGATTGTCTTTAATCAGTTTGAGCAGCGCAACAATACCCAGCACCACTATGGCAATGGGTAGCTCAGTGAGTGTGAATAGTTCAGGAGTACCATCGAGTCCAGTCGCTAACCAAACATCTGCTGCAAAACTATCACGTAAATCCCTCAGAATAGTGAGTAGTACATAGCCAATGATTAATAATGTTAGACCAAAACCAAGTAACTTAAGTAACTCCTTTCGGTTCTCTTTGGTCATAGGAACACGAGCGCAGCGCTGGTTTATGTCTGTTTGGTTTGGGGGCGGTAATTGGTCGAGCATACATACTGATAAAATCAAGAGTGGAAAGAAGCAAGTTGCCGTTGCAAAGGGCATCCAGAGTTCATTAATACCGTAATCGATAATCAAATAACTGCCGACAGTTTTTACTAACCCAGATGCAACAATAAAACTAGTGCATAACCCTGCGGCTAATATCTCAGTGACCCTGCGGCCTTCCAAATAATTAAATACTATTCCCCATACCATACCGAGCGGTAAGCCATTTAATAGCATAAAAACAGCATTGTAAGGTTGTGGTGCAAGTGCAAAGCCAAGTAGTGCCGACCAAGCAAAAAAAACTAAAACTAAAATTGCCTTTGCTCTACCATGACTTTGCAATTCAGAAATGACTTTGATGCCAATGAATTTAGAGAGCGCGTAACCAAAAATTTGCGCTGTTAAGTAAAGCGTTTTAAGCGATATGCCAAGCAGTGAAGTATCAGCATAAAGGCCAACAGAAACAGGTTTTCGAAAGCCATACATAAATGCGTAAGTACTACAGGCTGCAATAATGGCATATATGCAAAACAACAGGGTATTGCTGCTGAGTTTATCGTGCAATCGATTGCCAAAAACACTTAGCATGTGACAGACCTTTTATAAATGCTTTGATCTGGTATGCACCAAAAAAGCTAGAGTTATTGCTCAGTGTAGGGGTTGTACATTGCAGAAATTTTACAGCTTATTTGTTGTGCTCAGCTAATATCTCTCAACAAGTGAGGCATTATTAAAATTGCAGTTTAGCTTTATTTTCAATCATTAAGGCGTCATGGCGCCAATACTCACGATCAAACTCAAAAGCCACACCATTAAGATCTCGAACAATTCGAGTGACTTTTAAGCCTAAAGCGCCGTCATAGGTATCGAGTAATTGTGCAATGGGGTTAAACAAGCAACAAGATTCTACGGCTATGTCGTAAAGTACATCATGATGTTGGTAAGTGTTTTTTAATAACACACTGATTGATAATGATAAGTCATATTTATCAATATTTGGCAAATGCTTATTACTGAAGTTTAGATTTTCGACCACGACAGCACGCCCATCGACAGAGCGCACACGTAATATACTGGTTAAACTAGCCCTGCCATCAAGGGCTAGCGCAGTTGCTATTTCTCTACAGGGCTTTTGCTTTTTTTGTTCTATTAGCTCTGTACTAGGTTGAAACCCTTGCGCTGTAGTGTATTGCAAAAATGAGGCATGTTGCATTGGATCGTATTTAAGTTTTCTTGGGCATACATACCAACCACTGCGGTTTTTACGGTAAATAAGACCCATATTTTCAAGTTGCCCAAGCGCTTGTCTAAGTGTTGAGCGGGCAATATCAAACGTTGCACAGAGTTCTCGTTCTGAAGGCAAGCTGCCTGTTAATTGTTGCTCTTTTATTTGTTTGGTTAGTACTTCACGCACTTGGGCGTAGGCAAAGCTTTGGGTACTCATTCAGGGTCTTAATTCACAGATACACTTGGTTTTTTTATTGGTATCACATCACTCACCGATGAACAAGCGCTTACTTAAAAATAGACTTTTTGGTCCGTACCAGTTTTTTAAATAATACATATTTCTGTCAAGTCCCTGTAATAATCCACCGATAATATCTTCCCCGTTCGTTACTTTGGTATGTACCAATCACTTTCGGGAATTATAATGAAAACTTTATACTCTACTGGCATCACTAAACCATCTTTACTTGCTATTGCAATAGCGAGCGCTCTATCAGCACCTGTTTATGCAGAAGATGAAAAAGCAAAGAAAGATCAAGAAATTGAAGAAATTACAGTTGTTGGCAAGAGCGTGTCATACGCTAACAATGCAACTTCAGACGAAATGTTTAAACAGCAATCGGCTATGACCAGTGCGATGGCGATGATTGATAACCTACCGGGTGTATTAATTAACGAAGGTGATACATTTGGATCTGATGATTGGTCAACAACAGTATCAATTCGTGGCTTCCAATTAAGTTTAGATGAGCAGCAAGTAGGTATTACCATTGATGGTATTGCTAACGGTAACTCAAACTACGGCGGTGGTGCTAAAGCAAACCGTTATATTGATACTGAAAACTTACTGGCTGTTGAGGTATCTCAAGGTACTGCTGATGTGGCGTCTCGTTCAAATGAAGCGCTTGGCGGTACACTTAATTTCACCACAATTGACCCAGGTACAGAGAAAGCTGTAGTTGCGAGTTTGTCATTAGGTAACTTCGATGCGCAAAAGTATTATATGCGACTTGAAACTGGCGAAGTATTAAATGACACATACGGCTGGTTCAGCTACTCAAATTCAAGTAACAGTGACTGGATCACAGGCACTGCTGAGAACAAACGTGACCATTTTGCTGCTAAGTTTGTAAAAGGCATGGACAGTAATTTAGAAATTACCGCTTACCTTTCTTACGACGACGTACATGAAGACAACTATCAGCGTGTTTCACTAGAGAGCTTTAAACAAAATCCAGAGTCAGATGGCTTATTAGGTGATTGGACGGGTGTGCCTTATATCGACCAAGTATATCGTCAAGGTTGGTCAACGCTGCGTGAAAACTTATTCGGATATATTGAAGTTGATACCATGATTGGTGAAGTTGAGCTTAAAGCGAATGCTTACTTTCATAAAAATGAAGGGCGCGGCGACTGGTTACCACCATATATTGTTGACGTAACAGATGATGGGGCGAAAGGTCACAGTGAGCTGGTATCTGGCAACACAGTACAAGGTGGTGACTCGCTAGGAAGAATATTTTTTGTTGATGCCGATGGTAAGTCTTTAAGTCCAATAGAGGGTTGTGAAAGCTCGATTGGTTTCCCGTATGGCGGAGCAGGTCCAGAGTATGATCCTAATTGCTATGAGTCTGGTGCTCGTGCAGTGGGATCATATCGAACTTCTCATTATGCGAAAGATCGCTTTGGTTTGAATGCTGACCTGACATGGGAAAAACAGATTGGCAATAACACAAATGTGGTTCGTGCTGGTATTTGGTATGAAGACTATGAGCGCTCAGAGTATCGTGATTGGCACAAAATCATAGATTCAAAAAGCAGTTATGACTTTGACCACACACCTTATTGGATCCAGTATGACAGAACTTATCCTGTAGAAACTACCATGCTTTATCTTGAAGACTCATTCGAGATGGAAAGTGTCACAGTACGTGCAGGTCTTAAAAAGTATCTAGTTGATTTAGATAGTAAAGACACTTACACAGGCACTGCAAAATCTGTGAATTCAGATTCAGATGTTTTATTGTCAGCAGGTGCGGTGTGGTACGCCCCAGTAGATGGCTTAGAAGTATTCGCAGGTTATGCTGAAAACTTTGCCGCGATTAAAGACCAAGTGTTAGAAGCTGATGCATCAGCACTAGATAATGTTGAGCCTGAAACTGCTGAAAACATGGACTTTGGTGTGCGTTACGACAATCAAGACTTCAATGCCAGCATCACTCTTTACAGTATCGACTTCCAAAACCGCTTAACCTTTATTGCACCAGGTTCAGAGTCGGGCAATGACTATCTAGTGGGTACAAATGGTAGCTACATCAATACCGGTGGTATCGAGTCATCGGGTGTTGAAGCTTCATTAACTTACTATCCAAGCCAAGAGCTATCTGTATATATGTCATACACTAGCAACAGCTCAGAATACACTGATGGCACTGTTGGCATTGCTGCAGGAAATACGGTATTTGGCTCAGTAGAAGACATGGCTGTGTTATCGCTAGATTGGCAGTCAGAAGCTTACTCAGCGGGTATTTCGACAAAATGGTTAGGTGAGCGTTGGATGGATTCAGCCAATACTCAGCGCATTGATGGGTACGCGGTAAGTGACTTATACGTAGGCGTTGATTTAGAAAACTTCGACAGTGCCCTAAAAGGTGCATCAATTCGCTTTACGGTCAATAACCTATTCGATAAGAGCTACATGGGTGGCGTAGCTGGTGGGTGGGGCGGCTGGATTGGCGCACCTCGCACCGCAGCGCTGAACTTCCAAACACGCTTTTGATCTCCAAACTGAGTAGTACAGGAAGTACTACTCTGTTTTTTAAAGAACATGAACTTTGGGTAAGAGATCTACTATCTATCAAGATTGAAAGATGAATATTTACTCTGTCTGCAGCCGGAGACTTGAAGGGATATCAAGGCGAATTCACGCGTCAATAGCAGGCCTATTGCAAGTGAATTCAACGCAGTTAGCGTTGAAAGTCGCCACTGGAGATAGATTAATTACCCAATGTTTAGGTTGATTAGTTAACAATACAGAGCCTTATTTCATTTTTAATGCGATAAAGGCTCTTTTTGCTTTAAATCATGCGAGTAACTCAATGAAACTGAGAACATTTTTAACAGTAAGCCTTATATCAATAGGTGGATTAGTCACTCAAGCTCAAGCAGCTGATCAAGTCGATAAAATTCTATTTGGCTCTTGTAGCCACCAAGATAAAGATATTCCAATTTTTGATGCCATTAATAAAGAGCAAGCTGACCTATTCGTGTTTCTTGGTGACAACGTTTACGGTGACACTGAAAACATGACTGTGCTTAAATCGAAGTATCATAAGTTGGGGATCAAGCCTGGTTTTGCTCAATTACGCGCCAATACGCCTATGATAGCCATGTGGGATGACCACGATTACGGCGAAAACGATGCGGGTAAAGAGTACCCGTTTAAAGAAGCATCTCGAAAAATTATGCTAGATTTTTGGCAAGAGCCTAAAGACAGTCCGCGCCGAACAAGAGACTCAGGTATTTATACATCGTATATGTATGGTGAAGAAGCACAGCGTGTGCAAGTGATCATGCCTGACCTACGTTGGAACCGTCCTGCACTCAATTCAATCGGCGAATTTCGTTATTGGTTAAATAGCTTTTTTAACAATGTCGGGCCGTACCGTCCTGTCGATGAAAGTGCTTCTATGCTGGGGGAAGCCCAGTGGCAATGGCTTGAGCAAGAGCTGTTAAAGCCAGCAAAAATAAAAATAATATCGTCTAGTTTGCAGCTTATTCCTGATTTTACAGGTTGGGAAAGTTGGGCAAATTTCCCAGCAGATCGGCAGCGCTTATTCGACTTTATCGAAAAACATAAAATCGGTGGTGTGATCATGATCAGTGGCGACACCCATTGGGGAGAACTGTCAAAGTATCAAGTAAAGCAAAATTACCCGTTATGGGAAGTGACTAGTTCTGGACTTACACAAAAATGGAAAGATGTTAGCCCTAATAAGCACAGAGTGGGTGAGTCAACATCGGATGTAAATTATGGCTTTATTGAAATTGATTGGCAGCAAGCAGATCCAAATATTGAGTTTGGCCTTAAAGACATCAACGGTGATGTGACCCACAAACAAAGCATGCCGCTGTCATCGCTACAGTTTAAATAACACCAAGGAAAACGGTGATATGTTAGTAAGAAAACCAGTTTGGGCACTGAGCTGTGCCCTTATATTAATCTCAAGTTTATCTTCTTGCTCGTTGCTGAAAACTTCAGAAAATACAGCGCAACCAGATATAAATACGCCATCAAAAATTAAAAACATCATTTTAATGATTGGGGATGGTATGGGCCCGCAACAAGTGGGTTTGTTAGAGGAATATGCGACTCGCGCGCCGAACTCTATTTACCGAGGTGATAATAGTGCCATTGCTAAATTAGCAAACTTGGGTGTCACAGGGCTCTCACTGCATGGGCCAGCAGATAAGTTGGTGGTAGATTCGGCTTGTTCAGCAACCCAGTTGGCAACTGGCGTTGCAGCAGGCAGTGAAATGATAGGGTTAAACCGTGCAGGGCATAAAGTACCGACGATTTTAGAAAAAGCCAAAGGGCTGGGGAAATCGACGGGACTTGTATCAGACACCCGTCTAACCCATGCAACACCTGCGGCATTCGCGTCGCACCTTATTCATCGTTCAATGGAGAATGAGATTGCTGAGCAGATGATCCAATCTGGAGTAGTTGATGTCATGTTATCGGGTGGCTTGCGCCATTTTATACCAAAAAATTATACCTTATCCGGCAACCATAAGGGCTTTGAAGCCAAGTTAAAAGCCAGTGAACTTTCTTTGAAATCAAAACGTCGAGACGATAAAAATTTATTGGCTCAGGCAAGTGATAATGGTTATCTACTTGCATTCAATAACTCGCAATTACAGCAAGCGCAAGGCACAAAGCTACTTGGGTTATTTGCTAATAGTGCGATGGCCAACGGCGTTGACAGTTCTCATGGCCGTGTAAGTAATCAGCCAAGTTTGAGTGATATGACACAAACTGCCATTAATACCTTGTCGCAAAACGATAAAGGCTTCTTTTTAATGGTTGAAGGTGGTCAGATTGATTGGGCAGGGCATAACAATGATGCGGGCACCTTACTGCACGAAATGATCAAATTTGATAATGCAGTCAATGCTGTATTGGAATGGGCAAAAGACCGAGACGATACATTAGTGATTATCACCGCAGATCATGAAACTGGTGGGTTTGGGTTCAGCTATAGCGGTATAGACTTACCAAAAGCCGAGCAGCTAAGTAATTATCAACAGGATGTTTATAAGCCAAACTTTAATTTTGGCGAGTTGAGTATTTTAGATAAGTTATATGCTCAGAAAAAAAGCTATGGCGATATTTGGTATGAAGCTAAAGGGAGTGCATTCAAACCTACACCTGAGAAGCTCGTAAAAACAGTAAATAAATACAGTGAGTTTGAAATTAACGAAGATGACGCTATGCAAATTTTAGCTCAGCAAAAAAACGCATTTTACCAACGAGGCCATAAGTCTCTGGGCTTAAAAACGGCAAGCAAAATAAATGACTTTGCACCGTTTTATGTGTACTTGACTGAGCGCCCGCTCAATTTAATTGGTAGAGCACTGTCGAGTAAACAAAACATTGTATGGTCAACAGGCACACACACGCATACCCCTGTGGGTGTTTTTGTTTTAGGGCCTGAAGCCCAAGCCAAACAATTCAATGGCTTGCATACACATGTAGAGTTGGGTAAAAAAATGCAGAAAATACTAATTCAAAGCATTGAAAAAAATGCAAGTAATTAGCGTAAGCTGATATCAGTTTTAATATACTTTTTTCTTTAAAATTAGTGTTATAACGTTATCTTAATATGAGTTTGGTTCATGATCATTGAATTGTTTTTTAGGCATATTCCTTTTTGGAATATGCCTATATCTCATTGAAATATATTGTTTTAATGTTCCTCTTAAAGGTATGTTAGTGTGTTCTCAACAATTATAACGAGAGTCCACCATTGTGCTTAGGGAAGTAAAAAAGCATATTCGATTAAGAACACGTATAGATCTAATTATTATTGCGATTGTGGCAGTTTCTAGCTTTGTGATCTCAATTCAGTTTGATTTGTCAGAAGCTATATATCACTTTTCTAGGAAATATGAATACATTGAGTTAGATGAACTATTACCCAGTTTATTTATTGTAAGCATCACCTTTGGCTATTTTAGCTTTAGGAGATGGCTAGATGTTCGCCTTCTTAGCCATTTACTTGAAGAGTTGGTTCTGATTTGTCCAATAACACATATTGCTAATCGTCGTGCATTACAAAGGTTATTAGAACAAGTAAATAAAGAGCAAACACCGCAACACTCTTTTATTTTAGTTTCAGTGGAGGGGATTGAGGAGATCCGAAAAAAATATGGTTCAGTCACCACTGAGCAAGTTTTAATCGAAGTGTTATATCTGCTAAGCAAGGAGTTAACAGACGAGCAGTTGATTATTTCTTTGCAAATTGGCCAGTTTATTATTCATGCACCGAACCTAAACTTTATGAACGCGCACACGTTGGCTCAGCGTTTAAAAGAAATACATGTTAGTGCAAGGCACCAATGTATCAGAGAATTAAAAATAACCAGTGCAAGCTATTCTATCTCAGACACGATAACAGAAGAAGATTTGCTAGAAAGGCTTGAGGATAACTTAAGTATGTGACCCTCAATTGAAATAAGGGTCAAAGCAAATAGCTATAACTTAACTGATTCACCCTCATTCAACACTATTACAGGTGTGTCAGCGTTCATCTGCTCATACATATGTAACAACCTAAACAAGGCGGAGTGGGAGGTTTTATCGCCCATCTGCCACGATGCATTGCCATAGCCCCAAGGGATCATCACTTTACAATTCATGTCTTTTGCAGCAACTAAGGCGTCTTCAGGTGTGGTGTGCACTTTCCGATACCATTTAGGGTGTTGCTCGCTGTGGTAGGAGGCGATAGGGATCAGGCATACATCCATCTGGCCATATTTAGCGGCAATATCTTTAAAGTGTGGAGAGTAGCCTGTATCACCAGCGAAGAATAGCTTTTTGCCTTGTTGCTCAATCACCCAGCCGCCCCACAAAGTTGCGTCATTATCTTCATGAATAAAAGGCACTAAGATCCGGCTACTGAAGTGATTGGCAGGCACAAAGTGAATAGTGCTATTACCTACTTTTTTACTCGAATACCAAGCCATTTCAGTAATTTTATAGCCGTTTTCTGGAAAGTGATCAGCAAAGCCTAATGGTGTTAAAAACTCACTATTTTTACCAATGCGCGCTAAGTCATCTTTTTTAAAATGATCATAGTGTATATGTGAATACATAATGGCATCGGTTTTTGCAATATCACCTTCTTCAAGTTCAATAGTTGGTGTTCTATCGACTCCTGCAACTATGTGAAACGCCCAGTTAACCGGCCAATCAAAATCATCTGAAACAGGGTCGAATAAGAACTGCTGACCATTCTTTGTGGTGATTTTAAAACTGGCATGGCCTAGCCATTGCACATTAAACCCAGACTTCAAATTTACAGCTGGGTTTTTACCTGTAAATTGGCAGCTTTGCATGTCAGATTTGCACTTAATGATAGGACTAGGTGGGTAACAGTCTTCACTACAAGTGACTGGATAATCTTTAAACTCATCGTAAATATTTTTATAACGATCGGTATATCCATCTGTGGTTTTATTTTTGACTATCGCGTTTTCTGGAATGAGGGTTTCAACCTGATTGCTAACAGAGCAGCCTGCTAATGTCGCTAAAGAGAAAAGTAATGCTAACTTCTTCATTAGATTTCCTTGTTAAATTTTTGCGTGATTTTAACAGGTTTAACAAAACACTCTATGGTTTGATGGTGTTTAAATGTAAGCAAACATAACAGGTTAAACGGAGTCTGTATATTTAGTGAACATGTGTAATCTGATAACATACTTAGGCCGTAATAAGTAATATGTTCAATAAAATGCGAATCGTTATGTCTCTAAAACTTATATGGTGTGGAGTAATTTTAATGGCTTCGTCGTCTGTGCTAGCAGAAACTAAATTGACTTTACTCGATTGGTTCGTGGTAAATGACACAGTTATGGGGGGACTTTCTGAAAGTCGTTTAGTGGTTGGTGCACATTCCATTGAATTTAAAGGAGATGTGTCTTTAAGAAATAATGGCGGGTTTGCTTCTGTTCGTACGCCTTTTAATTTAGAAAATAGGAATGCTGAACAATTAAGTTTCGTTGTAAAAGGTGACGGTAAGCAGTATCAGCTTAGATTAAGAGTGGACCAGTATCTCGATGGACCTGCCTTTGTTTATAAATTTCAAACCTCAGCAAATAAAACACAAACACTCGTTGTCACAGAAGATGACTTTACGCTCATGTATCGTGGTCGCGCTTTTTATGCTGATTATCAACTCAATTTCGATGATGTCAGATCTCTTGGTTTTATGATCAGTGAAAAGCAGGCGGGCGAGTTTTCCCTTGAGGTGCAGGCGATCACACCGCTAGGAAAAATTTAAATATCATTTATAGATTTGGTTTATTTGAATAGGCCTTTTTTAATGAAACAATCCATCTACCCATGAGGCAAATCTAGAGTAACGGTCTGGAAGTGCCTTGTTTTCTATTGTGTTGATAAGAGTGCGGCTCCAAACGCCGTCCAAGTTACCATTGGTTAAATATATAATAATGATGCTGTCAGTCATGTTTTCTTTGAAGAGCAATTTTACTCTGAGTACACCTCCGCCATCATGACCAACCGATTGCCAATTACCAACTTCTTCATATTCCCAACTTGAGGCGAAATAATTTCTTGAACCATCTCTTAACTGTGAAGGTTGCCAAAGGCTTTCAAGCACTGATTTTTCAACCAGCTCGCCATTGATTAATGCCGAAAGAAAAACACTAAGGTCGTGAATATTTGAATAAGCGTCAGAATGTGTATTTGCATAGACAGGAAATGTATATGGATTTACCTGCAACGCATCACCGCTATTTGGTAAATAAGCTGTCACAGATTGAAACGTCGTATTCATTCCTTTGATAAATGTATTATGCATTTCCAATGGCGTTAAAATTCGTGTTTGAACTAGTGTTGAATAAGGCTGTTTAGTGATCTTCTCTAGTAGTAACTTAATGACTAAATAATTAGTTTGGTTATATCGAATGGTGCTATTCGGCTTAAATTGCAATGGCGTATTGCTTAGAGCTTGAATCGCAGTATCAATGCTTTCTGGCGCAAAGACTTGCTTGTCATCATAGTCAAAATACTCAGGTAAGCCAGTACTGTGGTTTAAAAAATGGGCTACAGGTATAGGTTGCCAAACTTTCGGTAAGTGCTCAAGATACTCGCCAATTGGGTTGTCTAAATCGATTTTGTTTTGCTCTACAAGCTGAAATAGCAAGGTGCTAGCGAACAGTTTACTGACTGAGAAAATAGGAAAAATGCTGTCTTTAGTCACTGGATTAGTGCGAGATATATCCGTATCACCCATAGCGTGAGCAAACAGCAGATTATTATTGTGCTTAACTAATACTGCTTGTGCCAATAAGCCGTGTGTCTCAGCATTACTTTGCATTTGTAAAGTAAGCGATTCTTGCAGATTATCGGTTTGTCTCGCACAGCCTAGCAGGAGTAACAAGCATAAAGCGCTTAAGGTGAGTGTTTTCATTGAAAATTATGCTCCTTGCAAATAGGCCCTGTGATTTTACTTTGTTTGAGCAGAACAAAATAGAGCCACATGACGGGTGGCTCTCTGTGAACGTTTATGCGGCTAGCTAAAATCTAAATTGTTCAAAGCTTAAAGTGTTTAAAACTTAGAAGCGAACAACGGCCTTACCGACTTGTGTAATGCTCACATCTGAATTTTGGCTACTGCTTAAAATAAGGTTACAACGGCCATAATTTGGTTTTGCTGTAATATTTGCCGGTAGTGCTATACGAGGTTCAAGATAAGCATCACACCTAAGTTGGACATGACCTGCTCCTTTTAATGTCACTTTACTACGAGAAACGCCAACACTCTTGGGCGTGTTTTTATCTAATTTAACGCTTTGCGTGATAGTTGGGGTTTGTTGGTATAACCCTGAAATATCTGCCATCGCTTTTTGTTGTGCTTGCTCTGAAATATTCACACCTGGTACATGATTGAGTGCCAGCAAAGCGCGTTTTGCATTTAAGAAATCTTGTTGGTAAAGATACAGCTGCATCAAGTTTTGAATACAAGGTACGGCAAACTCTTTTGGCAAATGCTTACGCAAAAAATAAGCGCGCTGTAACTGTTTTTCATAGCTATGCCAGTCTTGCAATGCATAAAAGTATTGAGATTTCAGCCAAGCAAAAAGCGCTTGCTCATTGAGGTTTTTAGTGTGGCTTAGCAGTTCTTCAAAATGTTCGTGTGCTTTCTCTAGTTGCTGAGTTTTAATTAGTTTATCAATGACATCATAATCACTAACAAATCCCTTCGAAGCACGGTTATTGTTTGAGTTTGTAGTAGGGGCTGTTGAGTAGGTATAAGAGAAAAAGCGTGCCGCATCATGGGCTTTGCCTTGGTAGGTAGCCGCTTCGAATTCTAGATTGCTTAAGTATTTCTTGGCTTTTTCGGTCGTCGGCTTTACTTCTGAGTCGAATAAAACAGTCACCTCACCTAATGAACCATCGGCTTTAACAATATAGTTTACGAGCGTATAGCCTTCGTGGCGACTCAGCATAGAATCTGACTTGAATTGCGCGTTATTGTTTTCGATGACTTTAATTGGTGTGCTTGGCTGAGCGGATGTGCTAAATGCAGAGCATAAAAGAGCAGTAACGGTGGTAAGTATAAGTATTTTCAAAAATTTATCCCTATGTGTTATGAAAGCGAGCAGAAGCGCGATATCGAAAATAATAACAATATAAATTGTATTAATGAATTAACCTGAGCTCTGAATAATAAAACTATCTCCAGCGGCTACTTTCAACATTAATTGCGTTGAACGTCTACTATTGGCGCGTAAATTCGCCTTGCCTACATGGATTTAGGTACCTTGGTTATAGAAGGACGCGTGAGCGGTGAGACCGCTAAAAGTCTCCGGCTGCAGGCTTGAAAATACGCTTATTATTTCAATATCAATATGTAAGTAGAACTATTAACCAAAACTCAGGTTAAATTATGGTTTTGCTATATATTGTAAAACACTTTTCACAAAAGGAGATTTTGCTTTGCTATAGTCATCTTGCACGGTTTGTCCATCGGCTATAACCTGTTGTTTTGTTGCTTCATATAGGGCGCGTGCATCTGGGTTATTAAGCATGTGAGCTTTAAAGTTAACTTGCTTTAAATGCTCTTCGCTACCAAATTCAATGACATGTACATGAACTTGGAAGGTTTCATTTTTAAAAATAACTGCAATATCTTTGCGGGGGCGATTTTCAGGAAACGGTTTATTACTGTGTTGGTCGCTGAAACCAATACTTTTTAAATGTTCGACCGCTTTAGTTAGCTCACTTGCTTTATATAATATTGAAATATCAATAATGCCTTTGCCCGCAACTTTAAAAGAACTAGACCCAAAATGTAGAAACTCGAAATCAGGGTGAGCTAATTGTGCAATCACAGCCTGTGCAACGTCTAAAAAGATGTCTCGCCAAGGGTTAAAACTTGCCGGTACAAGTTGATAGGGAATGAATTTAACTTTTACATACTCTGTTGGTGCGCTTTGACTTTATTGTTTGATCTTACGCTTTGCTCAGACTGTTTAACAGCATAGATGGATTATCTACGCCTAGATAAATTGTAGATTTTCCACTAATTGGGCTTTTTAGCTTTATCTCAATATTGGGCACACCTGAAAAATTATACCTAGTGACTTCATTGCTTCTTGGCACAAACTCATGATTTGGCGATATGGTTTCAATATTATCCAGCGCAATGTAAAGCGGATTATATATACCGTATCTGACGATTAAGTGAGTTTGGGTAAGTGAAATAGGGCGACGCGACATGGCACGATACTCACCAATAAACAGCACCAATCCGAAAACTGATAATAAAGTGATAACATTAGCAGCCAAGGGAGACCATGCGAAATGCAGAACCAAGTGTGCAATTGGGATCTCGAACGCCATCAAAAAGATAAATCCAAGTGCATTGCCTCTCGCGTCATCTTTGTTGGCATACCAAAAGTGCTGCTCTCCGATATAGTTTTCGCTCTTTATTTTATTGGCGAATAGGCAAAACACCCACATCCGCATATCAAACTGCATTAAGTTGAATACAGGGCCTGACTTTAACCAGCGTTTTAAAGGGGTAGTTAAACTTTCGTCAGGATCAGATTGTGTATTTAAATCCGCTTTAATGGCAGCTATCACAGATGCAAGTACGACAAGTTCAATAAACAGAATTAGCGCCATTGCTAGGTAACGCGCTTGCTCTAAATAGTGCCAAATAAACTTTTGCTGAGCAGGTATGAAGTATGCACCGAATAAAGTAAGCAAGGTGCAGTAGGCTATTATCTTAATTGAGACTTGTTTTTTGTCTGCCAAACAAACATAGCAAATCAAAGGAAGCGTGATGAATGCATCAATGATTAGTGGCCATTCAGGTTTGTATGCACCATATTCATTGATAAATGAGGGCAAGCTATAAAACCAAGTGTACGTCGCAACTAGGCAGAGGAGAAATAGAAACGGTAAACGATTTAAATTGACGTTACTCACTGATAGTTCCTTCTAGGTTTAATTTATAGCTTAATATGGAATTAATATTAACGCTTTCTTAAGTCCGGCTCAATAAAGCTTATCCAGAGAAGCGCCCTAATAATCCGATAAGATCATCTTTGATAAGAGGTTTACTAATATATTCATCCATGCCCGCGTCTAAGCACTTTTCTTTGTCGCCACTCATGGCGTTGGCAGTCATAGCGATGATTGGAATATGTTGATTATTCTCTCCCGCTTCGCGTTTCCTGATTCCTTTTGGAACACGCTCAAACAGGGAGACATTGAAACGGGTTTCAAAAACTTGAATTCGCCTTGCAACCATTGTGTGGGTCACATTGAGCTGCTTAGCCGCGGCTGACAAACTGCCGTGAGTAGCTAGTGCAAGAATATATTGATAATCATCATCTAGGTTCATCTGTGCATTTTGCACAAAAGGTATGCAAGAAGTAGTGATTTCTTTCCTCAAAAAAATCGTAAATTAATCCTAAATTAACCCAAAGATAAACGACTTATTAAAAGGATGAATTATGTATACCCTTTATCATTGCCCTATTACCTGTTCTACAGCCGTATTAATTACTTTAGAGATTATTGGTGTGAAGCATAATGTTGAGATCATCGATCTATTTCAGAATGAACAATTTAGTGAACATTTTTTAGCAGTGAACCCACTTGCTAAAGTGCCAGTATTAAAAACCAATGAGCATATTTTGACCCAAGGTGAAGCGATATTAATCCATTTATCGCAAAAATACCCTGAGGCTAATTTGATGCCAGACTTAGCAACCATAGAGGGCGCTGACGCACTTAAGTAGTTAAACTTTGTGGCGTCAACGGTGCATGGGTATTTCTCACGTGTGTTTCAGCCAGAACGTATTGCCAATGAACATGAAGTGGTAAAAGCCAATGCCGAAGAGGAGTTGGTGAAACTATTCGGGTTGATTGAACAGCATCTACAGCAACAGCCATTTTTAGCGGGCAGCTTACCAACATTGGCTGACTATTACCTCGCGGTGATTTTAGGGTGGGATAGAATGTTGAGCTTCGATTTAGTTGAGCGCTTTCCTGAATTAAAAGATTACAAACAACGCTTACAGCAAACGCAGACTAATTCACAACATTACTATCACTCTAGCACTTTTATAACCAAGCCAGCTTTTAGGTTTAGATGGCTTTGCGCCTCATCCGCGCGAAAAAAAACTTTCTTTCGAAAAAAACTTCCCACAAGCTGTAATAAATACCATCTGCTATCTACTAATTAGAAAAAATACAAAATGGAACGAGGTGAATGGGAAGCGATTTTTATCAGCAATCAATACTGCCTTATGCGGGGATCATCATCAAAATTTGTCGGGCATACACGCATAGCCAAGAAGATTTTGAAGATTACTACCAGGAGGTGTGCCTACAAATTTGGCGAAGTAGAGACAATTTTAATGCGGAGTCTAAATGGTCAACATGGATTTATAAGGTTGCTTTAAATGTTTGTTTGACCCATTTAAAACAGCGTAAAAGAGGTGAGCAGCAATTTGTATCTGATGCATTACCGGATGAAGTGCATGACGACGCTAAGGCATTTGGCTCTGATGATATTAACCTACTTTATAACGCCATTAAGCATTTGTCAGAGATAGATAGAGCAGTGATCCTACTTTATTTAGAAGAGAAATCTTACGTTGAAATTGGCGAAATTATTGGTGCTAACACAAACAGTATTGGCGTACGCATTACGCGTATTAAAGAAAGATTAAATAAGTTTATAAAAGCGCAGGAGTGAACACATGAGTAAGTCTATTGAAGCAATGTGGAAACAAGGTTTTGTGACTGAGGGTGAGCTATCAGCACCAAAAGTGAACGACTTATATAATAGGAAGTCGCAAAATATCGTAGATAAACTGCAAAATATGTTTGCAGTTAATATTAAAGCCATTGTGATTGGTGCTTTAGTCATGTTGGTGGTGATGAGTTTAATCGGTGCACCTTGGTTAGGCTTGTATATCTGTGTATTGCTAGCACCGCTTGTGCTGATAGCGAGAAAAGAGCTCACTAAATCACATAACTTATCGAAAGGGCAGAGCAGTTTAGAGTATTTAGAAAGCTTTGATACTTGGCTTAAAAACTCAATGGATACATATTCGAAGTACTACCGATTTTTTTATCCGCTGTTTTATATCGGTATGGTAACACAAGGGCTAGCGAGTAATGCGGGTGGTAAAGTGATG
>CAYZOE010000047.1:24282-33478 GCA_964479805.1 uncultured Pseudoalteromonas sp.
TTATATCGGTATGGTAACACAAGGGCTAGCGAGTAATGCGGGTGGTAAAGTGATGGCTTTGCTTTTGAAGCATTATCCGACAGAGTATGTATTGTTAGATATTCCAGGTTATGTTTGGGCGGTTATCACAGTACTATTTTTGTTGGTCGTGCGATACTCAGAATCTTTGTATAGGTTAGATTTAGACATCATTTACGGTAGGCAATTTAAAAAGCTGGAAGAATTAATCACAGATATGCGGGCTTTAAAAGCACAGTAGTAATGTGCTCGGCACCTTAAATATTATAACTGAAAAGCGCAGCCAGTTGGCTGCGCTTTTCAGTTATAAGGAATGAGAGACTAAGATCCTATCAACTAACTCTAGTGCGGTGGTGAAGTTACTGAGATCAGTTCGTACATCGCCATCTTTGCCTGAGTGGTGACCGTGACCGATAAGCTGCATCTTCTGCAGTTTACTTGGCTGGTCAAAATCGACAATGGCTTGATAAATCAGTGATGGCTGCGCGGTAAAACCGTCGCCTGAGTAAACAGGGTCGTCAGGGAATCTATCACTACTGTAATAGGTGTTGTAATCGAATGAATGGTTTATTTCAAAACGAATACGGTACTGACCTGTTAGTGTAGTTGGCAATTGAATTGAGTAGATAAAATTATCTGTCATGGTTGCGCCACTAAAGCCGTCAACGACCAGTTTATTATCGGTTGGTAGGTAATAGCCATTACTGGCTTGTACACCTAGTTGATGTAAAAACACAGGCAAAGATTCTGGGCGCATACGGGTGTCTTTTGATTTTGCATCTTCACCACCTGTTAATGCCTCTCTTCCGATTGCTTTTTCACCGATCAGTAAATGTTCATTAAATATTTGGTCAGGATTTACTTTCGATACTTTGTTGGTGAAGTTATTTGTGGCGATTTTTTCTGTGACGTAGAGCGGCTGAACAAACTTACCTTCTAAGGTTTCTAACCAAAACGCATATTGTGGCCACATAAAGTAAGGGCCCTTTTTCAGCTCTAAGGTAATCGTTTGTCCGCTCGCTTTAGCTGGGGTAATGACACGCTCTACATACTTTAACTCTTTATCTTGGTCTGCTTTATCTGCGGCTTTTAAAGTTTGGCCCCAAGTATAAACTTGCATCGCAGGTGGCAGAGCGAAAAATGGTGACGCCAACAAATAACCTATCAATAAAACGGCTAGCGGCATAGCAAAGCTGACTTTGCCCATATGTTTCTTAAATGGGTTTAAATAGGTTAAGAGGGGTTTTGAATTTTTAAATAAGTGCCATACGACAACTAAAATCATTGCCGCGCCTATTAAAGTATGAATAAGCGCAATCACAGCATCATGTTGTCGACTGTATAACAATACAGAGGTAACCAGCATAACAATGAAGGCTAAGAATAGTAGAGTGCCGATAAAAACTCGGGCATTAAAAAATGACATAGTGACTCCTTTTGAATTACCTCCTTGTCGCTTATGTGCGGAGTTAAAAGCCACTAAAGCTTTCTAAAATTTTCTAAGGTTATTGATTTTATTGTTAATAATTTAGAGTGTTTAAATATTTGAGCTGCTTTGTTAGCGCTCGATTTCTAGCTATTTGCTTGGCTGTGTTTAATGCTGTATTAAACTCATCGAGATTGTTTTGTTTCTTGGCAAGTAAAGCAAGGCTTGCCCAAATGCTGCTTTCGCCAACTGGGCAGCGTAAAACTTGATGATGTTTTTTTGCTTCGAGGTAATACTTTTTGGCCAATTCGTATTCACCTTGATGCTGAGCAATTCGCGCCAACAGATCTTTCGAGTAGGCCATAAATAGCCAATCATGATTGCTTTGAGCTACTTTCAAAGCTTGCTCAACTCTTGATTTAGCTAGCTCTTCATCTCCCTCAATAATGGCGTGAATGGCATTGAGATAATGCAAGCGACTTAACTCATTTTTGTCATTGAGCTTTTGGGCGAGAGGAATAGCCAATATCAGGTGTTTTTTTACTGCAGGGTAGTCTTTTAAATCAAAGAGTGTGTTGATTAAAAGCCTTTGTGCAGTCAGGTTTTCGAGATCATGCGCAATAATACTTTCAAGCAGAGGCTTTGCTGCTAGGTGGTTGCCTTCTAATGTCAGGTCAATGGCTACTCCAAGCATTTCATCGTTAAAATCGGCATGATAGTTATTGGCTTGTAGGGAGCTCTCTTCACCTAATTGCTCTGCCACTTTGTCACTAAATTTATCAATTACACCTTGTATGTTTCGTCCAAACAGTACGCCTTTTTGTTGAGTATTTTTATAGTGCAGGATATAACTCAGTTGATAGTCATGAGGTGAGCCAGAAAGCTTTGATGAGACAACCAGCTCGGCGCCAGAGACGGTGAATATTTGCCTAATATGCTCAGGTTTAACATGTCTCAAGGGCGCGCCTGCTCGCTCTAATACTTCCAGCACATAGTCGGTCTGTAATACACCATGCTCTTGATTATTGGGTAAACGCTGTATAACTTGGTCCATTAACCCTAAACGAACCCAACTATGGTCGTTGCCTTCAATTTGATTTTGTGTTGGCAGTATGACGACAGAGCCAGCCACTTTATTTGGTTTAGATTGCTCAGGCTGTTTAAAAGTAGAGTAATGCAGCATAAATGCAAAGGTGATTACTGCGAAGCAGATAATCACTTTAATAGTGTGTCGGTTGGACTTATATTTTGGGTCAGGGGTAGAAAGTTTAGAGACATCGGGTAACCACACATAACCTTGCTTGGGTATGGTTTTAATAACTTCTTGGTTGGTAAATATTTGCCTTAGTTCATTGATAGATTGAAAAACAACTTGCTCGGCGACAACAGAGTCAGCCCACACAGTATCAAGAATGTGCTGTTTACTAACAGGTTTTCCTGCATTTTCGAGAAGCAATATCAATAATTGGCAAGTCTTCGGACGAATAGCAACCGCTTCGCCACCTATGCTTTGCAGCGTTAAAGCGTGAGGATTCATATAATAATCTAAAGTTTGATACTGCAATGCGTTGTCCGACTTTACTTTTTTAGCAAAGATACAGTAAAAGAACCGCGAAGTTAATCAAGTACATTATTGAGATAGGTACAACACTGGGTTAATATTTCTGAAGAATTCAATTAATAATAACAATGATTAGGGATGATTATGCTCAAGCATGCTTTATTTCTTACCTTTATTTCAACGCTCTTTGGGGCTTCAGCCTCTGCGCAAACCTCACTTAAAAGTACATTACCAATAGAAGCGCATGCTAGTTTAGCAAACGCTTCTCAGATGAACTTATCGCCAAATGGAAATAAAGTTGCTTTTGTACAAAACGGTGATGGTACGTTATTTCTAGTGGTTTTTGACTTAACAACAGGCAAAAAGCGTTTTATTTCCAAAACAGATAACTTATCAGTAACTTTGAATTGGTTCGATTGGCTTAATAATGATGTGTTATTGATGGGAATTTCCTCTACTGTTTCTGAAAGGGGCATCCGTTACAATGTATCGAGATTACTAAAGTTTGACTTAAGAACTGATGATGAAACAAAAAATGTTATTCGCATTGGCCGCAGGTCACATAACTCGCAGTTTCAAGATAATGTCATCAGTATGTTACCGAACGATCCTGAACATGTTTTATTATCTATTGATTTAGACACTCCAAATAAGCCAAGTGTATATAAGTTAAATGTACTTACTGGAAAACGTAAACGTCTTGAAAGGCCAAAAAAGCACATTGATGGTTGGATTGCTGATAGGCAAGGTAAAGTGCGTATTATGCGCCAAATTGACGATACGCTTGTTACCTATAGTTTGAAAGATTTAAATACTAATAAGTGGAATAAACTATTTGAGTATGAAGTATTCTCTGCCGATAAAGTTACTTTGTTAGGATTTGATAAAAACCCAAATATCTTATATTTCAAAGCCATTTATAAAGATAAAGATGCGTTATTTAAAATGGATGTGACGGATCCAAAGCTAACACGCGAATTAGTCTACCATGATGAAAATTACGATGTTGATGGCTCTTTAGTTTATTCAGAAGTAACTAATGAGGTCGTTGGTTTTTCACATTCAGGTTTTGATGATGTAATTAAGTACTGGGACGAAGACCTAGACAAACTTCAGCGTTCTATTAACAAAGCCATTCCAGACTCAACAAATGTCATAATAGATACAGATGTGACTGGGCAAGTTTATATTCTTTACACCTCTTCAAATGATCACCCAGGTGCGTATTTATTAGGTGACCGTAATAAAAGCTCAGTTGAATATATCATTTCAAAGTACCCTTTAATTGAAGGTGAGCTTTATAATGGTAAGAATAATGTTGAATATACCGCACGAGATAAAACAAACATTGAAGGCTATTTAACTTTTCCAGCCGATTATGAAAAAGGCAAAACCTACCCTGCGATTGTATTACCTCATGGTGGTCCAATGGCGAGAGATTATGCGGGTTTTGACTATTGGTCTGAGTTTTTTTCACATCACGGTTATCTAGTTTTTCAGCCTAACTTTAGAGGTTCATCGGGTTATGGTTTTAGCTTTGAAAATGCAGCAATAGGCGGTTGGGGTGAAGCAATGCAGGATGACCTTCAAGATGCTGCAAACTGGTTAGTAGCGCAAGGCTATACAAAGAAAGATAAAATGTGTATTGCTGGTGGCAGTTACGGGGGGTATGCCTCATTAATGGCCTTGGTGAAACATCCTGATACCTTTCAGTGTGCAGCAAGTTTTGCTGGGGTAGCCGATCTAAACTACGTCTATTACCAAGCTAGAAACTTCACGAATAAAGATATTGTTCGTAAGCAAATAGGCACTGACAGAGACCAGTTAGAGCAGGTTTCTCCAATTAATTTTGCTGAAAAGTTTACTAAACCCGTTTTATTGATTCATGGTTCGGAGGACAGTGTTGTTTCTGTAAGACACAGTCGTGAGATGGCCGAAGAACTTGAAGATGCAAATAAAGATGTGAAATACATTGAGCTTGAAGATGGAAGTCACCACTTGGTGTATCAGCCATACAGAATAAGAACGTTACAAGAAATGCTGGCTTTCTTTAATAAACACCTAATGTAACCCTAAATATTTTGAAGAAAAACCAGTATTGCTTTGGGTGTAATACTGGTTTTTATTATTGTTTTAAAGCTTCAGTAAAATTGACGTTTGTGCTTTCTTTGGCATTTTCTCGACCACTAACACAAACGAGTTATCTATCATGCGCTCTATTTCACCTTTTGGAATAGAACCGTCGAGTATGACGGTGTTCCAAAGTCGTTTATTCATGTGATAGCCGGGTATCACTGCATCGAAAATATCTCTCAAAATATGTGCTTCATCAGGGGCACACTTAAGATTCATCCACCAATGTGGATTCTCTTCAGCGCCTTTTCCCATTTTTCCTAGCGCCAATGTGGCGAACATTTTCCCTTTCACTTTATAGACATCGACCCCTTCACCAAAAGGTTGGCTAACATTAGTTTCGGGCTTTGAGATTAAATATTCATGTGCTTGAAGGTGATCCATCGTCTAGTGTTAACCCTTTAATAATATTAAATCAAAACTCAGTTCGTTTAGACATTAATTTGACATAATTGGTTGTAGGTTAATAGATAATAATTAAGGTCTTATCGCAAAATTGCTGAGTATTGGATAAGAATCAATTACATTACTGCTAATAATTATCATTTGAGGTTTGCTATGCGTTTTGTGCAGTTGTCGGTGCTTTGGTTTGTAACCATAGTGGCAGTCGGTTTTTATAGCGACTCAGTAAAAGCTGAGTCTATTGAAGTAGATGTGGTTTATCCTGAGCGGGCAGTTGATGCTGGGTTAACATTAACGGGATCGATCAGTGCAGTACATAATGCACAATTAGCGAGTCAGCAATCTGGTGTTGTGGCTAATATTCTAGCTGAAGCTGGTGATGTGGTCACACAAGGTCAGCTGTTACTTTCTTTAGACGATACCTTAGTGCAGTTGCAATTTGAACAAGCCAGCTCAGAGCTGAATATAGCTCAGGTGGCATTACAAGAAGCGCAGCGTTTACATCAAGAACTAACAGCACTGTCAAAGCGTCAATTAGTCGCACAAACTTTATTGGCAGAGCGCAAAGCAAATATTACTAAAGCTGATGCAGAATTAACAAATGCTAAGGCGAAGCTCGCACTTCAGCAAGAGCTTTTAAATCGTCACCATATTAAAGCGCCATTTGCAGGCGTTGTGACAGATCGTATGGTTGATGTAGGGGAGTGGATAGGTACTCAAAACCATGTATTTAATCTCATCTCAAGTGATAAGTTGCGTGTAGAGCTCGCTGTTCCTCAGAAGTATTATTCTCATTTATCACAAGCGATCCCGATTTATGCAAAGATCCAAAGTCAAAACAAGGCAGAAGGTATCATAAATAGTCAGGTTGAGCGCGTAGTTGCATCAGTCGATACTGTAAATCGGACATTCAAGGTATTTGTGTCATTACCAAAGCATAATACTTTTGTTGTGGGCAGCTCAGCACAAGTGACCATTCAATTACCAGCCATTGAAAATACGCAGGTTTGGTTACCTAAATCTGCGTTAAAGCGTCACCCTGATGGTGGCTATAGCATTTTTGCAGTGAATAACAATACAGCAGAGCGCGTATTTGTTGAGGTTACGCAGCAGCAAGCAGAGCGAGTAGCAGTCAAAGGGGCATCAGTCTCGCAGCAATACATCAAAGCAGGCGTTGAGTTACTACAAAACGGTGTAAAAGTATCTGTGAAAAACAGTTCAGGTAACGCGTTATGATTGAAGGAGCTGTCAAACGCGGTGTACTTGTCACCGTGATCGTATTAATCAGTTGTATTTTAGGCTTGGTTGGCGCGTTAAATATACCCGTGCAGATGATCCCTGATTTAGAAGTACGTACTATCACTGTGCAAACAGGGTGGGCGGGCGCAACGCCTCAAGATGTTGAAAAAGAGATATTAATTGAACAAGAGCGTTATTTAAGAAGTCTACCAAACTTAAAACGCATGGTGTCTTATGCTCGAATGGGCAGTGCTGAAATTGAACTAGAATTTCCGTTTGGCGTTGATGCCAATGATGCACTTATTCGGGTAAATAATGCTTTAAGTCAGGTTCCCAATTACCCCGAAAATGTCGATCAGCCAAGATTATTTTCGAGTTCTTTCTCGGGCAATGCGTTTATGTACTTTGTACTTAAACCACTGCCAGGGAACCCGCTCAATCTGGATGTCGATTTATTAAGAGATTTTGCAGAAGACTTTATTCGGCCGCGAATGGAAAGCGTGTCAGGTGTATCTGAAGTGAGAGTGGGCGGTGGTGCGCAAAGACAAATTCAAATAAATGTTGATGCAGAGCAACTTGCGCATCGTGGAATTAGTCTTAGTGAATTACGAAATGCGATTAGAAATCGTAATCGAGATGCATCGGCAGGTGATATTGAAAGTGGTACCAGCCGATACTTATTGCGTGTTGTCGGGCGTTTTGAGCAGTTGACCGAACTTGAAAACTTGATAATTCGCAGTCATAACAATGCTAATATTTATCTTAAAGATGTTGCAACAGTGACTTTAGATCACTTTGAAACTCGCAGTCTGTCTTACAATGTGGGGGAGCGTACATTAAGCCTATCGGTTCGCCGTGAAAGTGGCTCAAATGTTTTGGCGATTAAAGATGATATGTTGCCAATAATTGATGAATTAAATCAGCAACTGCTAAGACAAAACGGCCTAAGCCTAACGCTCATGAGTGATGATGTGCAGTATGTTCGAAGCTCTCTCGAAAATGTGTGGTTTAACTTGATCCTTGGTGGCTTGCTGGCAACCTTGGTGATGTACTTCTTCTTACGTTCAGGACGCGCTACTTTAATCGGCGTGTTGGGTATTCCTATCTGTACCATCGCCGCGTTTTTAGCCTTAATGAGTTTTGGTCGCACCATCAATGTGATTTCTTTAGCAGGTGTGGCCTTTGCGATTGGTATGACGGTTGATAACACCATCGTAGTGCTTGAATCGATATTTCAAGCCAAAAAACAAGGTAAAGGCAAGCGTCAAGCCGCCATTAGCGGTGTGAAAGAAGTTTGGCCTGCTGTACTGGCTTCTACTGCGACAACCGTACTGGTATTTGCGCCAATCTTATTTGTACAACAAGAAGCTGGGCAGTTGTATTCAGATATTGCCATTGCTATCTGTGGGGCAATTATTGCTTCTATGCTAGTGGCTATTTTTGTCGTTCCTGTTGCCTTGGCACGTCTTGACAAGCAAGTAGTTGCTAGCGAAAGCGCTAAGCACAGTAAGGTTTATGGTCAAGTTTGGTTGAAATGTGCGAGATTCTTTACTCAATCAAAACAGCGAGCGCGTATCGCCTCTGCGTCATTTATTGTGGTGATTTTAGGTGCTGCATATACCCTGATGCCAGCAGCCGAATATCTGCCTGAAGGGGAAGAGCCAAAAGCCTTCTCTATGATGATTGCCCCGCCTAATTACAACTTATCTGAAATGGAACGCATTGGCAGTGAACTAAGAACCTATTTTGCTGATTATGTAAAAGCGGATGGTGCCGCTTTTGCAAATGGCGAGACAGATATGCCACCACTTGCTTATTATTCGATGTCGGTATCTATTGGTCGTATTTGGTTTTTAAGTGCGCCAGTCGATCCTGCTCATATCAATAAGATGATGGATGCCATCACTACTAAGTTTAGAAGCTATGAAGGCATGCGGGCGTTCTCGGCGCGCGGTTCGATAATCTCTAGTAATGATGGTGGTACGCGTGCAGTTGCGGTAGACATTGCAGGTAATGACATTGAAGACTTGTATCGCGCAGCAGAAGCTGTCTATGAGCAAGCAAATCAAGTGTTTGATAACCCACAGATCAATTCTAACCCGGGCTCGTTAACCCTTGATCAACCTTTGATAGAGATCCAGCCTCGTTGGCATCGTTTGGCGGAGCTTGGGATCAGCAGTCGAGACTTCGGTTATGCCGTAGCAGCAATGAGTGATGGGGCGTTTGTTGATGAGTTTATTTTAAACGACGACAAAGTGGATATTTTCTTATTCAGTGGCGCAGGTGCTAAACAAACGCTAGAGCAGCTTGAAAGTATGCCTATTGTGACGCCACAAGATGAAGTCTTACCGCTGAATGCGCTAGCTGACTTGGTTGAAAGCAAAAATAGTAACTCAGTAAGACGCGTAGATGGTAAC
>CAYZOE010000048.1:0-28027 GCA_964479805.1 uncultured Pseudoalteromonas sp.
CTTGCTCATCCCTGAAAATGGCTTTTCGCTCATTACCACGTGAAGTGACATGATAGAGTGCGCCTGAAAACTCCAAACGTAATGGTCTACCCATAACTTTTAAATAAACAAAAAGAAAAGGTTAACTAAATATAGTTAACCTTTCTGAGATTGCACAATGCAAGACCTGACCCCGTGGATTCATATCTATTTTAAACAGTCGATGAATTCTTTGTTAGCTTGATCATAATATTTAACATTAATTACATGACCAATAACACCACCAGAAGTATTGTTTACATGATAATATCTACCAGTGAATGAAACATATTTATCCTTACACTTTTTTATATATTTGGCCTTAGATTTATTACCCACTAAATCAATAAACACTCCTTTTTCAAAAGAAAACGACTTACTGTCATTTCTAGATTTAAAAACATAAATAACATCATCATTCGGCTCAGACAAATAACCTTCAATTGTTATAACTTTATTATGGTAACTTTCAGAATTATTTAGCAAAAAACTTAACTCAACTACCTTTTCTTGTGCATATGTAAAAAGAGAAAGAACCATTATTATAAAAAAACACTTCTTCATAAATTACTCCTTAAAACTAGATTTATACCAATTATTATCACTTGCATTATAAGTATGATGAGTAACTTTATTAGTGTTCATATCTATTGTATAAACACTACTTACATTCATTTCAATCGCTCGATACATTTGATAGTTATTAAAACTTTTACCTGGTAACAAAGCTATGACCCAATCAGAGACTGACTCTGGCGTACCGTATCCAACAAATGGTGCTGAATCAACTGTGAAACCATTCGCAGCTTGAGCTTTAACTTTGAAGTCATAAGAGAACCTATTAGGGTCACTACCTAACTCTGAGTCTTCATAAACATATGTCGCAATAGACATTCCACTTTCAACGTTGTTCAGTGATTTATTATCATTGAATGTCATTCTTGCATTTCTAATTGCATTTCTCACGGCTAGCTCTCGCTTCATATTCATCGAAGCCTGATTCAACAAATATTGCATTGCAGCCGTCTGAGCACCATTTGCAAATTTTCCGCCAGACAATACAGAAGCAGTACCACCAATAACAGCTGAAATTACCGTGTTTTTCGCAAGCTCTGCTGCGCCATCAATATCAGCACCACCTGGTAAAAAAGCACCACCAGCAGCTTTGGTCACTCCAGCACTGATAAAACCATGACCAAATTTACCACCTTGTAATTCTGCACTGATACCACCCACCATAGCATGAGCGCTGATCTGCTGAAATACTTCGATAGGTGTTAACATGTTACCACCAAAACTTACTGTAGAATTTGCTGTTGCTCCGTTCAGTTTACTAAAGTGACCACCTATTTTCTGAAATGCCTTTCCTGATGCATACGCAATAGCACCAGCTTTTATTGATGCATTTAAACTACCAGTTAATGCGAATGTCTGTGCACCACTATATGCAGCTAAACAAGCAGGGGCAGCAGGCCCGCAGGCAAACGAGATACCAATTTGAACTGCCATGTTTAAAAGTGGTACATTAGCGATTGCTCTTAACAAATGGCCGGTACCTGTCACTTTCTGCACAGTACTTAATAACTTCTTAAAGAAATACCCACTCGGATCCGTATAACTCATCGGGTTATTCAGCACATAACTATAACGGTTATAGTTCTGACTATTCATCGGTGCCTGAATATGTGGATCAGCCTGTAAAAACCTCCCCAGCTTGGCATCATAAATACGGCCACCCATATGAATAATACCCAAGTCACTGAGCTCTTTGTGGCCTGTATAGCCTTTGCTTTCGGCTGGGCTTTGTTGCTGAAGTAAAGTACTTAAGTTGCCTGAAGTATGGAATCGGTTTTGCTGACCCCAAGCATCATAGTTTATGTGTTGTACAACCGCACCGCTGGCATTAGTAATAGAGGTTGTTGAGCCTAAGTGGTCTTTATGCAAATACAAGGTATCGTGTTTACCGTTTGAACGGTCTGTTACAACGGTATTACCCACATAATATTTATGCTCAGTGACTCCATTACTGCCTTTCACACGCTCATATAAGCCTTTAACGTAGAGTGTGTCGGTTATGCCATCACTACGATGGTCAACACGGCGATACAAATTACGGCCGTGGTCGTAACTCATATCAGTTGCAATGCTGCCTTTTGTTATGCGACTTGGTTTGTCATAAGACGTGTAAGTAAAGGTACGGCTACCATCGTTAAGTACATTGCCACGGTTATCATATTTCGAGAAGTTATAAACCGTTGTGCCTGTACCATTTGCGCCGCTTGTCACTTTTAACACACGATTTTTTATGTTGTTGTGGTAGGTGTAATAACCAGCCCCTGCTTTATATGTAAAATTGCCTAACGCATCGTAATTATAGTTTTTGTAAATACCTGAAGACCTGCTACACGCAGTTGTACGAACTTTGGTCCGACTCCAATCAAGGCGGTTTAAGCTGTCGTAACCAAAGGTTTCACAATAATCGTGTGCACTGCCTCCATAACCAAAATTATGTTTACGCTCTTCTAGATTACCTAACGCATCAAACTTGAAGTTTTGATTATGTAAAACACTGTTGCCTTTGGTTAAAGACATGGCTTCTATATAACCTGTTTGCGCATTGTGCCCTTTGGTTTGTTTTACGCCATTGGCAAAACGCACATCGGTCACATTACCACGGGCATCGGTTGCTTTAATTTCTTGATAAACTTTGCCGTAGTCACGGTGACCTTGCGTCACATTTTTTAAGGTCGTCGGCATGCCACGGCTATTATAGCCATGCTCAACCGTAAAGCCATTTGCCGGATATTGAGTGTACTTAACACGGTTAAACTCGTCATACATGACCTGAGTATGAAATGCTTCACCATCGATGGTTGTCGTTGTACCAGCGAGTAGGTGATTATGACCATATGTATACTGCTCTTGGTAGTTCGGGTTACTTGGCCAATTTGAATCACTACAGGTATTTGTGCTTTGCCCACTGCCTTCTTTGTAAGCTACGCGACTTAATTTGCCTTGTAGCTCGGTGTCGTACTCCCAACATGTTAGTCCATCCACATCTAAGCGAGCTATTTTGCGACCTAATTCGTCGTAACGCAGCTGAACAGTTTGATTACTGCTGTTCTTTTGTGAAACTAATTCACCAAAACCATTGTAATCATATGTCCAATTGCCCTTATCAAGGTCTGTCATGCTCTCTTTGCGACCATAATTATCATAGGTCAGCGTTGATTGGGTGTGACTATAAGTGCTGCCTTTATAAACTTTCGAGTTCAGTAGATTATTATTCGCATCGTAGACATAAGTTAACTTAGTGAGTACGGCATTGCTGCTTGATAAGTTTTCAACAAAAGTTTTTTGGCCCGCAAAGTTATTGGTTACGCGCAGCTTATTACCTTTCGCGTCAGTGGTAGTGGTTTGTAAGCCATTGTATTGACGCGTTACGGTTGAGCCGTCTGGCTTAGTTTCTTTTTTAACACGACCAATACGGTCATACTCAAAGCGTGTTTTATGACCTGACACACTATTTTTGTTTGGTTCACTGACCCACTCTGCACGACCTCGTGCATCATAAGATTTGGCAACCACTTGCCAACTATTATCGAACAGACGCTTTTTAGT
The DNA here is from genome assembly GCA_964479805.1 of uncultured Pseudoalteromonas sp. Classification (GTDB taxonomy): domain Bacteria; phylum Pseudomonadota; class Gammaproteobacteria; order Enterobacterales; family Alteromonadaceae; genus Pseudoalteromonas. The sequence continues at coordinate 3,640 of CAYZOE010000048.1, forward strand.
TTGCAGCTCTCTGCCCCATGCATCTAAATATGTATGGATTTCAGGCACACCTGAAGCAGCTGAAATCACTCTTTGGTAAGCCCCGCTGACACCACAGGTTACTGAGCTACATGAGCGAGTGAACGTTTGTGAAAGCAGCGTCGGCGACTGCGATCCGGTATTTGACACTGTTTTATAAACAACGCCAAAACCATTTAAGTATTTTTTAACATTACTGCCTTCTTCGTTATAAGACTCAGTCGCCATAATGCGCCCACGGGGTAAGGTTGTAAAACTGCCACCAGAACTGGTTGTTCTAAACTTATTGGTTGTAACAAACCCTTTTGCATTTGTTGTATGAATAACATAGCGACCACGAGTGTCATACTCTTTACTTGAGCTTCTTTCGTTATCAACATTACCTGAGGAATCGTTCACGACAAGGGTGCTACTTATCTGGTTGCCCCATTTATCATAACCATGAGTAGTTTTGCCTAGTCCGGTTGTTTCTGATTCAAGCAGCTTATCGCTGTTATACTTAAAGCTAACCGTATTAGAACTACTATCTGACACACCTGACGTTTTATAAGACTTTACCACTGTCGACGATGACAGTCGGCCCATACGCTTGTCGATAGCAAGTGTGCCGTAGCTATTGCTGGTATTCACTTTAGAATAATGTGACGAGCTTGTATTACCTTGTGATTTGTTATCAACAGCGACATTATTGGTTAAAACATTGCCGTAATAATCTTGAGTCTGAGTTGTCACAGTTCTTGACGCCAAACTGCTCGATGATAAGTCACTATTTAATGCATAGTTAAGATCAGTTGATTTTGATAGGTAGACTTGCTGTCCACCGTTAATCGTGCCCTTGGTTGTGTATTCATTTGTGGCCTTACTTAATAAAACAGCACCACTACCCACACCAAGTGTCTTCGTTGTCGACTTAGGCATACCTGTAAATGGTGCCAACTGGTTGTAAGTGGTCGTTGTAGCAACACAGTCATCGTAATTGGTTGAAGAATACGGGACTTGTTGTGGAATACGTGTACCATCATCGTCTTCAATGTAAATAGTTTTATAATATGTACCTGTACCACATGTTTGTAAATCAAGCGTTCTAAGTAGCTCAAAACCTAGATTTCCGAAGCCTTTTTTATGCATCAGAAGTCCACCATATTGGTAGATAACTGCGCTTGTTTTGTCGGAATTTGTTAATGAATCTACGCGCGACACCATGAACATACCTGTTTTAGGTGCTACATAGTCTTTATGGCGAGTACCGTCACTATTTAAGCCTTGCATTGACTCTTTTTGGATATAAGTCGCAACTTGGTTGTTTGCAAAGTTACTATAAGTATTAGTTATACTTGCATAGGTGATCTGATTAGTTATACCGTGACCGTTATCTACACGCGATATAACGTTCATTAACTTACCAGCGTCTTTACTGTAATAGACTTTCCAGTTTGAACTATCGCCCTGTAATAAATCGACTTTTGCATCGCCGTTTATATCTGCAAATTGGGTCATCTTATTTTTATCAAATGACCAAGACCCTCGAGCTTGAAAATAGACTTTATCTGGATGGCCTTTAACAGGCAGTGAGAAGTAGGTAGTTCTGCTGTTTTGCGCTGTATTTGAAATTAATAAATCTGTGCGACCATCTGAAGAAACATCCATGAAATAGCTGTAATCTTCTTGATCGTCATTGAACGTCATTTCATAGCCGCCATAACGATTTGCAATCTTGGCATTGTAACGAGACAGTAGTTTTGTACCGTCACTCAAGCGATATCTAAGTCGACTACCTGAACGCCATGCAATGTCCGTTAATCCATCGCCGTTTAAATCTACCGCTTTAGGTGAGCTAAACTCATATTGTCCAAACTCCTGAACTGGTTTAGACCAATCTTTACCTGAATATAAATACCAAGCAATATCGTAAGAAGTGTTACATTTTTTCGAAATGGCAAGTGAAGAATCAGTTGATGTACTCTCGTTTAATAAATTATTTGAAAGTGAACTGCCAGCTTGTTGTGTGCTTTGATTAAGTGGGGCACTTAAAGGATCATAATTTCCTGAACATTCTCGGATTGATGTTTTTCTACCAACCAATAGGTCAGTAATACCATCACCATCAAAATCTAAAACTGTGGCATTTTTTGCACCACCCGTCCTACCATACATACTATCACCATTAAATATGGTGTGTGAAATAGTAGTGTAATCATCAATATCAGTTCTCCTTGCTGTTGGCACTGAAATTAATGTTTCTCTCGCAGCAAAGGTTTTATTCCCAAGGTTTCTGAAAACGTAGAAGGTTGCACCAGATGAAAAGACAATATCTTGAAGGCTGTCACCATCAACATCTAAAATTTGAGTACTGCCTTTTAAGCCGCTTGCTTTTACGCCAGTATCTTGAACGTTAACTTGGACAGTATTTGTCCAACATTCATTTTCGCCATAGAATCGGTCTGTTCTACAACCTCTAACAGTTTTGTTAACCTTTTTATTCGTTATTGCTTTCCAATTGCTGGTTGTGCCACTTGCAGCTAAAAGATCTAAAACGCCATCACCATCAAAATCCATTATCCTTGCATATTCAGCAAAACCAGTGAGTCCAGAAGTGCCAGATATTGTCTTCGTTGAAGTAAATGATGGGCCATATTTTACTTTCCATGAACCGTCTGGATAAAGAATATCTGAGAAGCCATCACCATTGAAATCGAAGACTAGCGATTCATGGTTATTCCTGCTTGAAATTGATTTTGAATATGAGCCCGAGAAAGGTTTAAACGGATCTGTTACAGGCACATCGTAACACATCTTTGTCTTAGGAGTTGTATCTTCAGTGGTGCAACGCTGCTCTGTTTGAGTCGTAATTGCAGCCGGCTTTTGCCAATTAAATGAGATTGGCGCATTACATTTTCCATCACCAGCGCATTCTGTCAATGACTCTAAAAAATTCTTTTCATCTTGAAAATCCGATTCATAATAATTTGGTGTGTATTTTCGATAAAGTGCACCATCTACTTTGACTTCAATCTTGCTGATTAATTTACTAGATAAGACTGGTGAACCGGCTGCCCATCCTGAGCGCAGCTTTTTGCTGTCTTTGTAGCTAATCGCTACAGTCGCATAAGGTGCAGTGCCCTGAACAGTATTACCTGTGTAGTCGATACTAGTTAGATAACTCTCACCATAGTGAGTTCCATATTTATTATAAAAGTGGTTGTAGTTATAAACAAAATAGTTACCTTTGACATCTTGTACTGCTTTGATTAACCACGTTGATGCTTTACTTGTACTCGTTTTGCTATGAATATAAGCATCTGAGCGACCATTCGTAGTTGAGCCACCTAATTTTTTAAATGAACGTGCGAGTGACTTACCTAATAAAGATTTTTTAGAGCTACTGATGTAGCTGACATCACCATAATAATGGACTTCCCCCGCTTTATTCTCAACAGTAAATGCTCTTATAGTTGCGCCATAATAGTGAGGCGTTACTCTCACAAATCCATCTGTGGCTGTATGATATATTGCCGATGTTGCCCAGTAGCTGGAATCTGAGATACCTATATCATTGGTATATTTAGTATTTGCTGTGCGATTTTTTAGTAAGCGCTGGCCATTATAACAAAGCCTATCTTTGGTTGTTAAATCAACACCGCCTTGTTTACCATCATAAACAGGGGTTTTTCCGCATCTTGTAATTGCTGACGCCGCACTGAGTGACCAGCCTTGACCCATTAGACCTTCACCGGCTTGAGAACTATAGTTTAAAGACACTTGAGGCATCACACCTGCTGTGCCGGTTGGTAATGATATTGGAATGCTGTAAGTTGCTGCCCCACTTTCAGTAACTCGGAACTGAGCAGCAATTGTGCCAATATGTTCATTTGTTGCGTCAGATACTGAAGGTGTTCTTGTTCCGTTTACCGCTTGATATGTGAACTGATTTGAGTTGCCAAATTCTGAACAGGCTAAATTTCCACTTTCAAAAGCAGAAACATTACAGCTCGACCCCGCCATACAAGCTGACACTTGAAAGCTATATGAACCACTGGTGACACCTGGACTTGCAAATAATGCATTACCTTGTGCTTTAGCAGTCTCTGCTGTAGTACATTGCAGAGGCCCTAGCGCACCAGTTCGATTATCTCTTAAGCGATAATAATAAGCCGTCGTTGCGCCTATATCCCCCAGAAGTATTTTCATATTATCACCAGATGTGTAAACACCGGTGCCATTCACCTCAACTTTTGGAACAGGGATAATGGTAGTTAAGTCACCATTCGATATAGGTACCCAAGCAGAAGATGCAAGGGCTTGCTGTGTCAATAAAAGACATGACATCAACATAAGCTTGTTATTTTTTATAATGCGCATAGAGAGATTTCCCATATCTTGTTGTCATAAAGTGAACAAAGTAATCGCGCAATTTTATGTATTTATTAAGGGTAAGTAAACAAAACTATAAATAAAACACCAAAAAGTTAATTTTACGTCAGTTGGTGACTATATTTTTACATAAAACTAAGGTTTTATATAACAATTCTCATCATACACGTTGAATCGCAACATGATTTACCATCAGTAATAAGACTCATGATAAATAGCTAGTGTAAAGAAATACTTTTTATTGAGTTCTCTTTTTTAAATTAATTAAAAGACGCAAATAAACTTGTTTTTTCTTATTGAACAGACCTAAAAATCATCTATAAATCACATTTGAATTCATGATCTCCACCTAATTATCCCACATTAAAATGTTATAACTCTATGTATGTAAAAGCCTATCCTAATATCCTAACACTGGGTCTATTTCAATCTGTAAATTAAAATTATTTACTATGTAAAACAAAAGCACGAAGACTTTATTATAAAATTAGTTATTTAATAACTAGGCTAACTCAAATCAACTTTTAAGCACTGAGATACATGTTAAAGTGTTGACTATCAGGTTTCACCTTTCTTTACTAGGGGAGTTTTATGAGCGTTAAACGAGTCAGCCAGTTTTTAAACCCTCAGTCGGTTGCAGTCATTGGTGCGTCAAATAATGCTGGTCGTGCTGGCTTTGTGGTGATGCGCAACTTACTTCAAGGTGGATTTAAGGGGCCGATTATGCCGGTTTCTCCGAAGCATAAAGCGGTTCATGGGGTACTTGCCTACAACAACATAAAAGCGCTACCGCAAACACCTGATCTTGCCGTTATCTGTACCAACAAAAATACCCTAGAGCAGATCATCATCGAACTTGGTGAGCTTGGCTGTCAACATGCGATTATTGTTGCGTCGGGTGCAAACCAAGCGCAAAAAAGTGTCCTTAAAGAAATTGCTAAACAAGCAGGCGTGACCATTCTTGGGCCCAACTGTTTGGGCTTATTGATCCCACATTTAGGATTAAATGCCAGCTTTTCTCATACTGTTGCTGAGCCAGGTAAATTAGCATTTATCTCACAATCTGCCGCTGTGTGTTCGACGATTCTAGATTGGGCAAAAAATAGACGGATTGGGTTTTCTTATTTTATCTCTGTCGGTGACTGCCTCGATATAGATTTTGATGAGTTACTTGATTTCTTAGGCCGTGACGCCAAAACCCGCGCCATTTTGCTTTATATAGATAATATTGACGATGTGCGCCGTTTTATTTCTGCAGCCCGAGCAGCTGCATTTAGTAAACCCGTATTGGTTATAAAAACTGGCAGAACACATGCGGGGGCTAAGGCCGCTTATCTGCATACTGGCGGCCAGAGCAGTGATGATGCGGTATATGATGCTATGTTCCAGCGGGCTGGTATGTTACGCGTAAATGATTTACGTGAGCTCTTTGCTGCAACACAAACTCTGGCACTCCATCCTAAATTATTACAAGTTGAGCAACTAACTATTCTCACTAATGGGGGTGGTCCGGGCATCATGGCGGTAGACACATTATTGCAAGGATCGGGAAAACTAACACAACTCAGTGATGCCACGCGTGAAGCACTCAATAAAGTGATCCCTCAAGCCGAAAAAATTTACAATCCAGTCGACTTATTTGGTGACTCTTCACCAAAACGCTATCAACAAGCTTTAGAAATTTTGTTGAAAGCACCAGAAGTTAAAAACCTGCTAATTATTCATACTCCTTCTGCACTTGCCCCAAGTGAGGAATATGCTGAGATTATTGCCAGGGCGTTAGATAAAATCCCGAAAATGGCCCGCCCTTATGTGATGACCGTTTTCATGGGCGAAGATGCAGCCTATGAAGCCCGTTATGTTTGCGCAGAGCATAGTATTCCGACTTATCGCACGCCTGAGGGCGCTGTTGGCGCATTTATGCATTTGGTGAGTTATCGCCGTAACCAAAAACACCTGACACAAACCCCAGAATCTATCAGTGGCGATGAGCATATAAATGGTTCAGCTGCAAAAGCTGAAATTGCAAATTTTATTGAACAAGGTCACACACACCTATCTACACATCTGGCTAGTAAAGTTTTATCCCATTACTCCATCGAGTGTACTCGAACTGAAATTGCACTCACCCCAAGTGAAGCAAAAGAGCAAGCTGAGCAACTTGGCTTTCCTGTAGCGTTAAAACTTATTAGCCCATCGATACCTTCAAAATCTGAAGTAGGTGGCGTGGTACTAAATTTAAATGACGGTAATGAAGTCGAGCAAAATGCCTTTGCCATTTTGCTTCGTATCAAAGAAGCCTACCCAGATGCCATTATTGAAGGCTTTTCATTACAACGTATGGCGCCTAGAGCGGGGGCACAAGAGCTTCGCATTGCGATCAAAACCGAACCAGGTTTTGGCCCTGTTATTTTATTAGGTGAAGCGGGTACCGGATTAGAATTCTCGCAAGCAGCTGTGGCACTGCCTCCGCTCAATATGAACTTGGCTAAATATTTAATCGCCGCAGCGCAAGACAAAGGCGTACTCAAAGAGCGCACTTTACCCGACAAGGTCGATAAGTATCGTTTATGTGCCCTACTGACGCGTATCTCGCAACTCTTGGTTGATCAACCCGATATCTATAATTTAGAGCTTAACCCTGTACTTGCTAGTGAAGGGCAATTTCTAGTGCTAGACGCCGCAATACAACTTCGCCCATATCAAGTCAAAACCAATCGTAAACGTTTAGCTATTAAGCCTTACCCAAAAGAGTGGGAGCAAAAGGTAACTTTAAAAGACGGCCAAGCCGCTGTTTTAAGACCAATACGCCCTGAAGATGAGCGCGCCCACCAAGAATTTGATAAGTCGCTGACCAAAGAAGATAGATATAAACGCTTCTTTGGCGAACTGCCTGAGTTCAACCATGAGCAATTGGCTAAGATGACGCAAATTGATTATGACCGAGAAATGGCTTTTATTGTCTCTGCCCCGCACAAAAGTGCTTATCGAACATTGGGGGTATCTCGCGTATTAATGGACCCTGATAACCTCTCTGCAGAATTTGCTGTTGTCGTTCGCTCAGGTAGCCAAGGCTTAGGTTTAGGTAAACTACTTATGAATACAGCTATAGATTACTGCCGTAGCCAAGGCGTTGGTATAGTCGAGGGGTTAACTCTGCCAGAAAATACTGGCATGATTGAACTTTCTAAACGCCTAGGTTTTAAAGTAACCCGTGACTTTGAAGAGGGAACCATTAATATGGTTTTGAAGCTAACTGACTTACCACATTAAACTATGCTAACAACCAGACAAAAGTTCGCAAGCTTACTTGAAAGTAGTGGCCGACATCAAAAAGCAGGTCACTCACTTGATGTATTTCTGATCTGCTTAATAATGGTCAATGTGATTGCCATTGTCTTAGAATCTGTGGCCTCCTTTGCCCAAACTTATCGTACTCTTTTTCTCGTTATAGAGATTGGCTCTGTTACCATATTTACTATAGAGTACTTGGCAAGATTATGGTCTTGCGTCGATAAAATCGAATACAAACAATTAAAAGATTCAAACCTTAAAAAACGTTTTAAATACGCACTGACGCCGCTTGCCATAATTGATTTACTGGCCATCGCGCCAACCATTCTCATGATGTTCTTCAGCTTTGATCTGCGTTTCCTACGTGTTGTTCGACTGCTAAGAATTTTCAAACTCACTCGTTATTCTAAAGCTATGCAGTTGTTACTGGCAGCATTTAAAGAGGAAGCTAGCAGTTTAATGGCGGCATTTTTTATTATGTCTGTCGTGCTGATCATTGCGTCTTGCGGTATTTATCTTATTGAGCACGATGTTCAACCCAATAAGTTTGGTTCAATACCTGATGCTATGTGGTGGGCAATGGTCACTCTAACAACTGTTGGTTACGGCGATGTGGTGCCAATAACACCACTAGGGCGCTTTTTTGGTGGTGTCATCACCATGCTAAGCATGGGCATGGTCGCTATACCTACCGGTTTATTGGCATCAAGTTTTGCGGAGCAATTACGTAAGCGTCGTGAAGTATTTCATGAGGCGATACTACATAGCTTGACAGACGGTCATGTTAACGAAGAGGAACGCGCACATCTTGAAGCACTCAGAGTAGAATTGGGGCTAAGCGCAACTGAAGCTAACCAAGCAATCAGAATAATGACCAACAAACGCGTTCATAGCCAATACTGTAGGCACTGTGGCCACAAACTTTAAGGCCACAGTATTTAAAATCGTAAGAGTATCTATTTTCGATTAACAGCATTCGAGCTTAAACATCAGCGTTTGAAGAGGCCTTAGGTGTAAACACATACCAGGCTTGGTCTAGCATGTTTGCCACATAATCACCTGTAATTGCGTCGCCATAGATTGGGCCTTGGAAAATATCACAGCCTATTTCTCTGAGTTTATTTATCTGCCCAACATTCACTACACCTTCTGCAATACAACGTTTTTCGAGTTGATTTGCAACGCTAATCACTGCATGAGCAATCACTGCTTGATCACCTTTTTTCTGATTAATAAGTGCAGGCGCTATCTTAAAAGCATCAACTGGTAGGCTTTGCAAAGAGGCTAATGACGCAAACTCTGAGCCAAAACCATTAATATGAATTTGACAGCCAATTGATTTGAGGTGTGTCATTAAACAAAGCGTTTGCTCAGAGTTGATCACTGTCAGTGCTTCTGTGATCTCAAAAACAACATGCTCTGCACCAATATTAGAACGTGAAATCACATTTGCAATACGACTCAATAGATCACCCTGCACTAAATCTGCAGCTGTCAAATTGACCGCTAAATAAAGATTAGGGTGAAGCAAATGCCACTGCTTTAATTCGATAAGGCCTACACTCAAAGCATGTAATAAAAGTCGATGACTTGCACCTATTTGCTTGGCCACGTCATTCACATCTTGTTGAGAATAGTTATCTAAAGATGGCCACTTCAGAGAAACTTCTAAACCTTCTACTTGCTTGGTTTGATAATTTAAAATCGGCTGGTACTGATTAACAAAGTTGCCCTCTTTAAGAGACAGCATGAGCGTTTGTTCGATCGCAAAGATACGCTCAGCTCTGGCTTGCATGGCACGCGTAAAAAATTGATAGTCTCGACCTTGCTCATCCATTGCGTGGTTTAATGCCATTCTCGCTTTTTGGCATAATTCCTCAGCATTTTTTGCATCTTCAGGTAAACTGGCAACACCAATATAAGGCATCAACTGAATATTATTACCATCAATGAGCTGCTCAAATTCAAACTGCTGTTTGATTTTAGTAATACATTGGGTGACTTGCGATGGTTCATCTAGCTTTTCTAGCAAAATCATAAACTCTCGGCCATTTACAAAGGCGAGGTTTGCTTGCTCTCCTAAACAATAAATGAGCTGCTTAGAAATATGCTTGATCAAGCTTTCAAAAAAGCGCTTGCCGTAGATATCGTAAAAGTGCTTTAACCTATCAACACGAATAGCCATTACAGCCAAACTTTGCCCCGGTTCTTTTTGACTAATTGCATGCTCGACCCAATCAATAAAGCGTCCTTTATCAGCAATCTGAGTGGCAGAGTTAATATTTTCAAGTTGCTGTAGGGTTTGCTCTGTCTTTTTTTGAGCACTGATATCTGTTAGTGCAACCATATAATTACTGAGTAGGCCATCACCATCTGACACGGCAGTAACTTTTATCAGCACATGACATTGTTTGCCATTTGCCAATCCAACCAACTCTTCGTCAACAAAATATTGAGAAACTTTTAACTGGCTGATTTTACGCAAGTAGTGCATTCGAATTGAAATTGGCAAACCTAAACTTAAAGAGGAACTTGAAGTTGGCTCTTCAGCGATGTCAAACGCCTGCTGTAATGCAGCATTACAAGCCTGAATACGTAACTGCTTATCTAAGATAAATACCCAATCTCTAGCCTGTTCAAACGCCGCGCCAAATAGCCTTGCTCTTTCTGCAAACATTTTTTCACGAGTTAAATTGGTATATGTCCCCGTCACACGTTCTGGTAAGTCGCTGGCCCAAGCCATAACTTTCCCAGAGTCTTTGTACCATCGCCAATGGCCATCTTTATCCTGTAGACGATAAGTACAATTAAACACCCCTTTATTGGTAGTAACAAACTCAAGCCATTCCAATCTAAAGGTATTACGCTCGAAGGGGTGAATTTTTTGCAAGTATTCATCTAAAGTCACTGTATCAGAATAGTAACCTAGCTCAGCAGTGAGTCTTGGTTGATATATAAGATGATGGTCTAGCTGCCAGTCCCATACACCTGAGTCACTACTTTCAAGCGCCAATTTTAGGCGCATTTCACTATTTTGAGTGTCTTTATGTGCAGCGAGTAAAATCTGCTCTATACGCTGTTTACGACGAAGCCATAAGGCAAACAATAACGATATGGTAAAAACATAACTGGCAATTGCCAAAGGAGAGCGCCAAATAGGATAATTCACTTTGATTCTGAGCGAAGCTGGCGGTGTATAATCTCCCGTGAGTGGATCTTTCGCCCACACCTTCAACTGATAACTACCCGGATTTAACTTTGGAAATACAACCCGATTATTGCCTCGTGTTAAGATCCTTTGTCCACCTGAAATTTGGTATTCGTAAACGATACGATCTTGGTAAATAAAGCTCATTGATGAGAAAGATACTTCAAGGCCAATGTCATCATGGGCTAATTCAATTTCCTCGAAGACTTTTAAGCCGCTGTGCTTTAACTTTCTAGACATGAGTTCCACTGAGGTAATATTCACTCTGTCTAACAAGTTTTTCTTGGGCCTATTAACCTTTGGATCAAACATGGTGAAGCCTTTTACTGAGCCATAGGCTATATTGCCGTTTGCTAACTTTAGTGCAGCACCACCATTAAATTCATTACTAAGTAAACCATCTCCGGTGGTAAATTGCTGCAGATTGAGGTTATCAGGGTCTAAGCGCCAAATTCCCTTGTGAGAAGACATCCAAATCATGCCCTCATCATCTTCTTGCATACCATACATCAAAGTACCGAGGTTATTTTCCTCTAAATCTATGGTATGCACTCTTTCAGAGCTCTGCGAGTCAAGCCCGATTAAGCCGTAATTCGAAAGTGATAGCCACAAAATATTGTTTTTGTCTATAATGTATGACTGCACAATAATCGGTATATCTTGATGTGCGTCAGGCACCGCATAAACGATATGTAATTTATTGAATATAGGATCAAAGCGATACAAAGTCCCGCCAGTAAAAAACAAGGGGTGTGTCGGATGACTTGGAAGAGGCTTCAAAAATGAAAAAGACAAAAATGGGTCAAACTGCTCAAACTCCCCTTCTAATCTATGCAGTTTTTTATCATTAATACTGTACTTAAAAAAACCATGCTCGGCGTGAATAAAATACACAAATCCATCTTCTGACACATAAATACCGTACAATCTGCTTTGCAGAATTTTGGTTTCTTCTTCATCACGCCCATTCAGTTGTGTCGCTTCATCTTTAATCGGGTCATAAACAAAGAAACCTCGATTCGTTTCTAACCATAGCTTATCTTTATATAAGTGAAGCCGATAAATGGAAAACTGGGGATAAACATCTTCACCTAAATACTCTTTTAAAAAAGTTTGCGTTTCATTTTTTTCAGGGTCGTAACGGGTGAGTCCATCATTGGTTGCAGCCCAAATATAACCACCGAACTCAACCATTCTCCAGACTGTATTATGTGAAAATCCCGAGCCTTGAGTATTCAGACTACTGACATTTTTAAAGCGGTCAACTTGATCTGAAAGATAAAACGCCCCATCACTTTTAGTTGCTAACCATAATCCATCGTGATTATCTCGAACTATTTCCATGATGCTACTATCAGCCAGAGTAAAATCACTATTTAGCAATCTTTGGTCTCGAACTCTTTCACCTGTTTCTAGCCAAAAATGTATTAACCCCTTATCTGTAGCGAGAAGTAAATGATCATCTTGAGGCTCTATATCCCAAACATTAATGTCTGCAAACAGTGTTTTGTATTGCCAATTGAATGACCCGCTTGCAAATTTTTTCTGGAGGTTACTAATATCTATTTCATATAGTCCTTTCACCGCGCCCAACAATAACGTATTGCTATCTTTAAGATAAAGTCGCTTAGTATTGGACTGATATTCATGAGTGACTTCGTCAATATATGTTATTTTCTGCAGTTGTTTTGAAGAGTGCTGATATACAAATGCACCATCAGTGGTGGCAATGAAAAGAAAATCACCATGATTGAGCAGTGCCCTTACGAAAGTGCGCTCATCTAAAACAGGCAGCTGGATTTGGTCAATAATCTCACCAGTATCAACCTGCATTAAAGCTACATTATCAAAACGACCTAACCAAATATGGTTATCATCTTTTTCTAAAATTTGATTGATCGAAAAGTCAAAATAATCATCTTCTGTTTTTGGGGCAGGAAAGTAATTTCTATAACTGTCAGATTTGACGTCGTAACTAAAAAAACCTACATTCTGCGTCGCTATCCAAACTCTTTCTTGAGAATCTTGGTAAATTCGATTCAGCACGACCTCTTCTAGCACCCCTTCTGGCCCTGATACATTAAGCACTCGGTAACCATCGTATCGATTTAAGCCAGCTTCTGTCGAAAGCCATAAAAAGCCTTGCCTATCAAGCAACAAGGTATTGACGTAGCTTTGCGATAATCCTTCTGCAGGAGACAGACGGCTGACACTGGCATTTACAACACTGCTGTATATCAATGATATCCAAATGATGACAATGGTTATTAGCCTCATGTTATCTCCTTAATGGCCACTCGGGCTTATATTTCATGGCAATGATATTACGACCCTGCTGTCGATAAGCGTTGAGCATACCCGCTAACTCGTCTGGTAAGGCATCGGCAGAGGTAAATTTAACAGCCCGGTAAAACGCTTCTAAGTGAGCGTATGCAAAGGTAAAGATTGGCTGAGTATGCTGAGATAAAACCTCAAGTATGATTTGTTTTGCAATACCTTGACTGCGATATTGTTCAACCACAAACAATGTCGATAAAAATAACGCGCCCGCTCTATTTTGAACACGACAAGCCGCAACAATATATGGGCATTTAACCACCCACACTTCATCTTGCTTGTTAGCTCGACCGCGCACTTTATGAGCTTGATAAAACTTATTGACCATGGGGATGGCTATTTGCTCTAAGCGCTCAACCTTCACTGAAGTTAACCTGCCAACATCATACTGAGGTAGTACTCAAACTTTTGCTTTAAGATTTGTTGTTCCGAAAGTGGGCGATTATTGATAGTATCGTAAATCGTCTCACGAGAGTTCTTACCACGCTTAATTTGATAAGCCCAAAATGAGGCTTCGTAATCCAATTGAATTTGGTATTTTTCTTGTCTAGGCAGGTTGCACAAGTTGTAACTCATAACAGCTTCACTAAATTTAGTACATAATAATCAGACTGCGTACCATACTATTTTTAGCTATAGTTCGCTATATTTTACAAAACAGTGAGATAAGATATTTAAGAAATGAATTTGTTGTTAGTACAAAGAAGTATATTTTTACTGTTACTCTTTTCTTCATTTATTCAAGCTAGTGCAGATAGACTCATTTTTAATCGACCTGCTGATACTGCTCAATCTCGGTATATTGTCGAGCTGATGTCACTGGCATACAAAGAAATAGGAATTGATGTTGAGCTAATAGACTTTGACCTAGACAGTGCGCTCGTTGCCGCTAACGAAGGGGTATTAGACGGACAGTTAGCCAAAATATCAGGCTTAAGTAATACTTATCAGAATTTATTACGTCTTGACACACCATTATTAGATTTCAAGCTTAACTTAATCCGCTTTTGTGACGACTGTAATTTGTCTGACATGCCCTCATTGGTTATCCACTCTACTTATCCTGCGGCAGCCAAGTATATTGAATCGACCCCATATAAGGGTCAGCTTTATAAAGTGAAAAGTGTTTCGACACTATTGAACTTATTGATGCAAAAACAAGTATCTGCGGCGCTTGTTATCGGTTTTTATTTAGACCCTTACATGCAAAAGCTGCAAAACGCGGGAATAAAGTTCACAACCTTAGACTCACAGTATGTGTACCATTACCTTCACAAAAAACATCAACACTTATTTCCTGCCCTATCAGCAATACTGATACAGTTTAAGCTGTCAGGTAAAATGCGTGAATTAAAGAGTAAGCATAATTTATAGACAAAAATGGTTGTTAGAAATCAAACGGTGTTTGCTGCTCGTTATCCTCATCGGATGATTTTTTCTTACTGGCTAAATAGCGCTTATAGCGTTGCTGGCACAGAGCTATTACTTTTCTTTTTTGTTGATCCGTCAATGTATTCCAAGCAAAACGCTCCTCTCGACTGCGATAACAGCCTTTGCAGTAGCCGCGATTATTGACCAGGCAGATCCCTTTACATGGACTGGGTATCTCAAAAATCTCAATTTGTTCCATCAACAAAAGTTAAAAGTGTATATTACTTATCCTATTTTTAGATTTTTTAACCCTATGTTGTCAACACTATAAATTGAGAAATAAAAGTTCTAGCTTTAAACATACAATAAAAAAGGGAGCATCATGCTCCCCAGTCATCGATTAAATAAAATTTAGACAAATTCGCCTTTGCGTTTTAAAGGCTCTGCGTACATAGCCAATATTTGTTTGTGTAATTCGTTTGGGATAGTCTCAAGTCGAGTTTGAAACTCACTCTTAAGCTCTGCAGACACCGTTTCTTCTTGACCACCTGCAATATAGTTTGTTGAGTGAAGGTAATACTGCCTAATAATTTGCTTATCAATACTGGCTGCCAGCGCTTCCGGTGTATCACACTCTTGTTTTATCGGCGAACCGAATGAAACGTGCACATGGCCTTTGTCAGAGCGCATACCTTCAATGATACTTTCTATATCTTCACCCTCTGATTTTACATACTCACCGTGGGCTTTCTTGTGCACAAGTTCTTTGGCTTTAGCAATTGCACATGGTTCATATTGATAAGAAATCGATACAGGAACAATCTTAAGCTGCTTTACATAATCTTCAAAAGATAGCTTTAAACGACGACCTTGTAATTGCAGCATTTTTAAAAGTGCAGGATCAGTTTGATCAACTCCATCTTTGGCTCGACCTTCTTTTTGTGCAATCCAAATTGAATTACCTGTATCTAAAGAGTCATAGATGTAACCCGAAAGCTGACTTAATGCTTTGAGCATTTCTTTTGGTGCCTTCACTGAGCGCTTAACAATAAAACTCTTATTTAAGCGCATGAGTTCGTTGATATATGGTACCTGTAATAAGTTATCGCCTATTGCAATTCGCACAGTTTGCATATTATGTGAGTGTAGGCCCCAGTTCATGATGGCCGGATCTAAAACAATATCACGGTGGTTTGAGATAAATAAATACGGCGAAGACTTATCAAGCTTTTCTAAACCAGAGAAAGTCACTTTGCTGGTAGTACGCTTGATTAACAGTTCTAGGTAACCTGCCACTTCGTGTTGGACTTGCTCAACCGTTGCAATATTGCCCCACTTCTTTCGCAGTTGACTACGCACTAAAGGTCTTGCAATGAAAGGCCATTTATTTAACCAACTCGGCGCATTATGCTTAGCAATTACATCAATAAAATCATTGTCTTCAAGAAGGCGAGACAGCGCTGCTGGGACTTCATCATCATTGTAAGGTCTTATATCTGCGTATTTATCCACAAAACTACTCATTGTTACTGGGTAAAAAAACGTTGTATTTTATCTTGCTAATCGATCTGATGCTAAGGTTATCAACTCCGACCAGATAAGCCTATCATTTCATTCGTTGTTTTAACGATATCAAAACTAAACGCAACATTAAAATCAACAATATAACCCCCAAAGCTAGGGTTAACCAACTCGGCATTAGCTCATGCTCCATGGCATGGGCTGGATTAACTTCAAAGCCAAACTGCTCAACTAAATAATCAGTTAGAAAGCCGAAAGCAATAGCAATACCAATCACACCTGTTAAGTAAGCGCTCACAGCGCGTTTACCGAGTTCAGTTGCAACCACCCCCAAAGTAGCAATGTTGGTTGCGGGGCCTGCCAACATAAACACCAATACTGCGCCTGGTGATACACCTGCCATCAATAAGCCTGCTGCAATAGGCGTAGAAGCGGTCGCACAAATGTACATAGGAATACTCACTAAAATCACCACAACCATTGCCAAGATGCCGTCGCCCCATTGACTTAAGAAAGATGTCGGTACATAAGTTTGTACTAGCGCTGCGAAAAATAGCCCAATCATCAGCCAACCCATGGTGTCACTGAGTAGTTTATTACAACTAAAATACAGTGCTTGCTTGATTTTGGAGAAGAAAGATACTGCTTGCTGCTCACCTTTTATACTATCGCAACATGATGCTTCACTATTTTCAGACTTTGTTTGGTTTTCTGTATCACAACAGCTTGGAGTAGTTACGAGTACTGCCTCGCTGTTATTTACGATGACAGGCTCAGATGACGTTGGACAGCATGATGTTTTTGGCT
This sequence comes from uncultured Pseudoalteromonas sp., assembly GCA_964479805.1. Taxonomy (GTDB): domain Bacteria; phylum Pseudomonadota; class Gammaproteobacteria; order Enterobacterales; family Alteromonadaceae; genus Pseudoalteromonas. The sequence goes on from CAYZOE010000048.1 coordinate 20,567, forward strand.
CAGTTTCTAATTGTGCTTTTTTACTACTGCAACTTGTTTGTGTTTCTGGCTCCTGTGATCCACAACAATTTGTTGCTGCAGGTTTCTCTTCCTTTTTTATAGCCACTTTATCAGATAGCGTTGAACAGCACGATGCTTTTGACTCCACTATTGCCTCTTGCTTTGTACTGTCACAACGAGTCTGCTTCTCAGTATCATTCTTTACATACGCTTGTTTAGAAGCACAACAGCTTGTAATGGTAGATCCTGAATTATCATCAGATGAAGCAGCTTGAGTTCCCTTATCTAAGTTCTTTTTATCTAAGCCTTCCTCTTCTCTGCCAACCAATAAACCGGCGACTATCGCACTCGACACAGCGGCTATAGGCCTAATAACGGCCATAAATGGCCCAAGTAAGACATATGACACCGACACTGAATCTACGCCAGTTTCTGGTGTAGATACTAAAAAAGCAGTGGTGGCACTTTTCGAGCCTCCAGCCCTTCTAAGTCCCACTGCGGCAGGAATAACACCACATGAACACAAAGGCATTGGCGCGCCAATCAGGGCCGCTTTAATGGTCGTCCACATACCTTCTTTTCCTAAATGCTTTTGTAAAAAGTTTTTTGGTATGAAGATATTTAAAAGGCCTGCTAATACTAACCCCAACATTAACCAAGGGGCTGAAACTAAAAATAAAGACCAGAAATTAGATAACAATGTCATCTGCCGCCTCCAAGGTGGTTAAAATTGAACAGCCAGTCGCAAGCTCAGGTCCGCCACAACAAGTATCTGCCAACAATGATAGAGATTTTTCGAAGCGTTGTAATTCGGCTATCTTATCACGAACTATTTGTCTTTTTTGCAAAGTAAGTTGTTTTACTTCGCCACAGCTGTGCTGCTGTTTTTCTACTTTAATCGCTAATAATTCTTGAATTTCCTTAAGGCTAAACCCGACTGCTTTTGCTCTTAAAATAAACTGCATTTGTTTTTCATGATTAGAACTATAAATACGATAACCGGACTCACTACGCTCGCTAAAACTCAGCAGACCATGCTTTTCGTAATACCTTAAAGTATCCGTACTGATATCTAAACGTTTTGCTAATTCGCCTATTTTCATTTTACACTCCCGACTTATTAAACACATTATAAACCTTTGAGTAAACTCTAAGGTCAACAGAACAGATTAAATTAATGAAGATTGTATTACTTGATGCCGCTACGCTTGCACAAACTGATTTGACGCCTTTGTCGGCTCTCGGTGAATTGACTACATATCAGCACACGAACAAAGAGCAGGTACTTACTCACTGTAAAAGTGCTGAAATTATAATATCGAATAAAGTTGTACTAGATGCTAAAGTCTTAGTTGAATTACCTCAACTAAAACTCATTTGTGTTGCTGCGACTGGCACGAATAATATTGATCTTGATACGGCTGCAAAGCTGGGGATTCGTGTTTGTAACGTCGCGGGTTATTCAACCCCATCAGTGGTGCAACATACTTTTACGCTACTTGGTAATTTAATGACCAATAATCACCGCTATCAAGAAGATTGCGCGAAGGGCCTTTGGCAACAGAGTAATATGTTTTGTCGCCTTGATTATCCTATCACTGAATTGATGGGTAAAAACTTTGTGATTTTTGGTCACGGTAGCTTAGGACAAGCGGTTGGCAAAGTTGCTGAGGCATTTGGCGCAAAAGTCATTATTGCTGAAAGGCCATACGTAAATGACACTCGACCAGGGCGGATAGCGTTCACCGAAGCGTTAAAAATGGCCGATGTGCTATCGATACATTGCCCGCTTAATGATGAGACCCGAAATTTATTTAATAGAGAGACCTTGTGTTTACTCAAGCCTACAAGTTTTGTGATCAATACAGCCAGAGGCGGTATAGTTGATGAGTCAGCTTTAGTTGAAATTCTTACGAATAAACAAATTGCAGGGGCTGGCCTTGATGTATTATCTGTAGAACCTGCACAAGCAAACAATCCACTCGCCAATTATCAAGGACACAATTTAATACTTACCCCGCACACAGCTTGGGCGGCGAAAGAATCTATTCAGCGACTAGTGAATGAAATAGCAGATAATATTGTTAATTTTAACATTGGCAAAGCCAGTAATGTTGTTGTGTAAATCGCTAAAATTTGGTGAATTATCCTAAAAATTAGAAGGGTCTACACTTTGAAATCTGTATAAAAAACAACAGATGCCTGTTAAATAAAGACTTTTAAAGTTGGCAATAATATTGCTCTAATAAAAGCAAATTATCCAAAAAGAATTCTTAAGGAAATCTACAATGAAAAAATTATTACTTGTTGCTGCGCTAAGTGCACCATTACTTTCAGGCTGTATTGTGGCTGTCTCAGATGATGGCGTTGAACATGGTTGGGCTTCTGAGTATAACAGTGGTCACTGGCAATCTCAGCACAAAGAAAACCGTAAAACTATAGCAAGCCTAGACCTAGGTGACGACTACAACCAGGTTTTAGGTCAGTTCCCAACACCTGACTTTACAGAATTAGTAAAAAAAGATGGTGGCGTTTTTAAAGTAATTTATTTTGCAACTAACAGCAAACACTCAGATGGTAAAGTAACAAAAGACGAGTGCACGCCATTAGTGTTTGAAGATGGTAAACTTATAGGTTTTGGCCAATCAGCGCTTGAGCAAATTTTATAAGTATTTTTTAAGCCGTTAAACTCGTTTAACGGCTTAAAATTGTTACTCTTTCTTGTTGCATATGTGACTGCACCAGAGCATCATCAGCGGTTTTTAATACTTCTTGATCACTGCCACTGAAATCTCTATCAATATGAACTACGCCGATACTAATGCTGACATGAGCGCAAATTGGCGAGCTTTTATGAGGGATTTTCAACGCATCAATTACATCATGCATTTGTTTTGCAAACAGTGAGATTTGCTCTTTATTTTTACCCTTTTGTAGCGCTGCAAATCGCACTCCATCATACCGAGCAACAAAGCCATCGTATTTACGGCTGCTCTCATTTAAAGCTTGTGCAACTTTAATTAAACATTCATCACCAGCTGCGTAACCATAGGTATCATTAAATTCTTTAAAATAGTCTATATCAACTAAAAATAACGAAAAGGGCTCTTGATTTTGTGAGCAACCATGCCAATAACTCGTTAAGGTTTCGTCTAATAATCGACGATTGGGGATCTCTGTTAAACCGTCAATTGCAGCCAGCTTTTCGAGTAAATCATTCTTTTGCTTAATCGCTAGGTGATTTTTCACTCGAGCCTTTACAATGACTGGGCTAAATGGTTTTGTGATGTAGTCCATAGCGCCCATTTCAAGCCCCTTAGCTTCATCGTTATAGCTGTTACTCGCAGAGATAATAATGAATGGAATAGAATAAGTACTTTGTTTTTCTTTCAGTTTTTCAAGCAAGTCATACCCACTCATACCAGGCATGCGAATGTCTGAAATAATTAAATCGACCGTATTTGACTCTAGATAACTGACCGCTTCTTCGCCACTTGCACACAATGATATGCTGTATTCATCAGACAAAGTGTTATCTAATACGACACGATTAAGCGGATCGTCATCTACGATTAAAATATGCGCAACTTTTGCCATTTAACACCCACTTACTCTATTTTTTAGAAACGCTTGTACTTTTGATAATTGCGTTTCAAGCTCAACGACTGACTTAGGATTTACTATTTTTTGTTGTTGCTTTAACTCTGCTTCTAGCTGCTTCGCAGCTTCTGCTAATTGTTCAAATCCTACCCCTGCAGATGCCCCTTTAATAGTGTGCGCTAATAAAATCATTTCTTTTATTTCTAAATTTGATTTTAATTGCTTTGTATATTTTTCGCACATCTCAAAGAACTTTACCATCATATTTTCTAAAAGTGTGACCTCACCCATCATTTGCTGAAGCGCAAAGGCTTCGTCAAAAAACTTACGTTGTAGCTTTACATGCTTAACCAATATTTTCACTAACTCTTCAATGGTTACAGGTTTATTAATATATCCCTGCATCGAAGAATGCAAATATTCTTGTTGAGAAGAGATTTCTGTATTGGCTGTTAGGGCAATAATGGGGATCTTATTTAAATATTGACGATCATTGATTTGCTTAGCTGCTTGGAAGCCATCAACTTCAGGCATGTGGATATCCATAAAAATAATATCTGGTCTTAGATTATCGATCGCATCACAAATATCTTTTGCCGTTTGGCTAACAACCACATGTAAGCCCAATTGCTGCAATAAATTTTTAGCAATTTCTAAGTTTATGTCATTATCATCGACTACATAACACAGTGCACCTTGATAACCCCTTAGAGATTTTGAATTTTTTGCTTCATGTTCATGAGTCTCAGATAAAGCTGAGGATTCTTGAACTTGAAAAAACATATCTGATAAGCACGATTGAAGAAATGCACCCTCTTCAAAACGCAAAGCTTTACTAGCTAAGCCTGCGTGATGTAACTGCGGCTCCGCTTTGTGCAAATAAATACGTTTGATGCCTGTCATTGAACTAATAAAAGCAGGTGAAAGCTTAGATAAACCACCCTTTTCGACAATCAAACAGCGACTATTAGCTGGCAGTGCATCTATTTCTTTTATTGCGCATATACCAAACTCTTCAAGTAAATTAGGCGCTGATGCGCCAAAATAAACACAAGATTTAACTTCTTTATCATCCGCAAACTGTTTTTTATTCAGAGTGAGTGAGAAGTAGAACTCACTACCCACACCTAACTGACTTTTTAAGGCAATTACCCCACCCAATAGCTCGACTTCATGCTTTACTATTGCAAGCCCCAATCCTATTCCTTCGTGTTCTCTAGACAGACTGTCATCAACTTGGGTAAAGGCATCGAATAGTTTTACTTGATCACTTTCTTTAATACCAATGCCTGTGTCTTTCACAGAAAACTGAATTGTTTGCGTCTCGGTATCAGAGTTGGTGAGACTCAGCGCAAAACTTACCGTGCCTTTTTGCGTGTACTTCACTGCATTATTTAATAAATTCAGCAGTATTTGCATAAGCTTTTGTTTATCACTACATAAGCAAGGCCATACATTTTCATCAACCTTAAATGAAACAGCCAATCCTTTTTTGTTTGCAAGTGGTTCGATTAACTCTTGAAGATTTTCGCAAAGCTCACTGACTATCATGTCGTTATTTTTTATGCTCACTTCATGACTTTCAACTTTGGCAAAATCCAAAATATCATTCAACATCTCTAACAATGTTTCAGCGGCATGCGTTACTGTGTCTAAGCGATTTCGCTGCGGCTTTTCTGTGATAGCTTTTTTAACCATGTCCACCAACCCAATGATGACATTAAGTGGGGTTCTAATTTCGTGACTTAAATTGGCAATAAAACGACTTTTTGCTAATGTCGCTCTTTCAGCCTCCATTCTTGAAGTAGTTATTCCTGTAATATCCTGAATATGCATCACAAAATACTTTGGCATTTCTTCACTGTCGCATACCAAAGACACACGTAAATCGAGAAACGTATAGTTTCCAGATTGTGTCAAACTCAGCTGGTCAACGGACTGTTTGTGTTTAGACAAGTGATCTAATACTTGAGAAATTTGCTGGTAATTCTCATAACCAAACAATGAAGATACGTGCTGCCCTTGTTCATCACTACACCCTAAATAACGTTCAGCGGCTTTATTTAACATCATTACAGTGCCATCTACTTTTACAAGCGCGATACCATTAGGTGCATACTCAATAGCAGATTTAAAGTTAGATTCAGACACTTGCAAAGATTGCAGTGCTTGCTGGTGCTCCGTAATGTCACGCAATACCCCTACACAACCCATCACGCCGAGTTGCTCACTAAAAAAAGGCGCAACCGTAATGAAGTATGTACTATTCTCGACATTCATTTGTTGGGATAAGGGTTTATGCTGCTCTGTGACTTTTGCTTCGATATCCGATATTGCAAGGAAGTGTTCAGCAAAATCATCAAAATCTTTTCCGAGCAAATTTAGCTTACTAGTCTTAAGCAAACGTTCGAAAGATCTATTACAGCCAATCAACACACCATCAGTATTTTTGTAATAAATGGCATCAGGCACGGCATCTAACACTCCCTTTAGTACCGCACTCTGTCGCTCTTTATCTTGTCCTGCAAGCTCCAAAAAATGCTGCTTTTGTTGTAGTTGATCGGTAAGCGCTTGGTGGTCCTCTTTTACCCTTGAAAATAACTGTGCGCGACGTTGATGAATAGATTTAATTTGTTTAAATTCAGAAAGCCAAAGCTTAGGCACAATATAAGTATTAGAGTGGTTATCGGGCTGTTGGATAAATGAGAAAAGCTCTTTCAATGGTCTTACAAAGATTTGCTCACAAAGCCAATGTAATGGAAAGTAAGTTGCTAAAATAAATAATAATATAAAACTAAATTCTAGTCCTAGACTGTAAATAATCGACTCTGCAAAGCCTTGCTCTGACACGCTCATAACTACATCAAGCGGTCGCGATGCTTCACTTTTATAAAATATAACACCGTCATGCCAAGGCGCAACTTCATCTTGTTCAGGATAAACAGGTTTACCCAAGGCTAACCCTGTAGTTAAATTTCGATGTAGTTTATCACTTAAATAGACTTCAGCATTTGGCTGTGATTTATCAAAAAATAATGCTTGGAACTTACTCGAATCAAAGATCATTAGCGTATGAGCGCGTGAAGTTGAAATACGCTGATGAGATAACGCAAAGTAACTTTTACCTGCTATTTCCAGTCTCTGACTGACCATGAACTTAGAAGGGTCTGTATTTACTTTAAAGCTGCCTGAAACAATTTTGCTCAAAAGTTCACTGTTATGGCTATGTCTTCTTTTGACAAAGACTAGGCCACTATCACTGACATAGGCAATTGCTTCAAGTGGTTCAAGCAAAGCCAAAGAGGTGTTAAACACCCCACCCAACGCCATCACTTTTTGCCAATATGGATGCGATAAATCTACGCCTTTTAAATCCCCATAGCCAACCAGTTCACCAAAGTGCTTACCGAGCGATTGATAATAATAATTTGAGTGGCGAATAACGGGAGATGCTTTAGGTTGTGAAAACTCATAACTTAGAGGTTGTTCTAAACTCACATTGACGGCGAGAAAGATATTATCAACGGCTGTCAGTGTTTTATCTAACTGACTATTGAGCCTGTGATAATGAGTTTCGAACTGAGTAAATGTCTGTTGCAGTTTAAGGTTATACAAATGCAATGTCAGTGTCGCAGCAAGCATAATCGTAATCGCGAGCGCAACCCAGAATGCACGTCGATAAAATTGCAGCACAGATGTGGTTGGTTTTTCTTCCGTGTGCATCATCATGCACAAATTCCTTTCGGGTAGTGATCTAAGTTAATACTAGCAAGCAATCTTACTTAATGGTGACTTTTTATCTGCGATATATTTACAATTTTATACATGGCAAACTTGGTTTAGACCTGCTGAAGTGTTAAT
>CAYZOE010000048.1:28127-33315 GCA_964479805.1 uncultured Pseudoalteromonas sp.
CAGTGAATATCACCTCAAGCTCACAACACTTATTGAAATAGTTGAATATATTGATATCCCTCACGAGAACTTCAACTTTATTCTCCTTTACCATTTGTAATTACTGAGATTAATCTAAAAATTCTGTGAATTAGCTCGGCTTTAAGACTACTTGCTTAAAAGCGTCTCCTGAAATCGTTTTAGCATTTAAAATTGGCGATGGAAAAGCGGTCATTATTATACTTTGACATAAATATCAGAGCTGTATAATCAACTTCCACAATTTCGAGAGGTTTTATAATCCATCTACACTCAATAAAGTTCATTGCTTTACCTCATTTCTCCGCACTTGGCACTTTTCACAAAGCCGATCATTACTCTGTTTTGGCTTAAATATCAGAGTACATTCTTCACACGTACGACGAGGTTTGGCTAGATATAACCAAAAGTGCTTTAACCATTTCATTGTCTAAAGTCTCTTACTAAGCATTGGAGCTGGCGTTATTGTTATGCTTTATAGATATCTTGTACTATAAAAACTCTGAGACACACTCTATGCCTTGCCCTTTTTATGTACAATGGCAAAAATGTCTCAGAGACAAAAAACCTAAAGTGCTAAAAAGTCCCAATAAGGAATAAGAATGACACCACTCAGACGCCAGATAAAACGTGTCTCGGAGACAAAAGGACTGACCATAAAACAAATCGTTAACCTGTGCGAATGCAGTCGCTCTCACTTTTATAAAGTACTCGATGGTCAACGAACGCCCAGTGAAAGTTTACAAATTAAGCTAATGGACGTTTTAGAGATAAACGAAGAAGAGTTCTCAGCGTTGTTACAAGCCAACAGAGCTGTTGAGCAAAAAAAGGTATCCCCTAACAGCAATCATTTCAGCGCCTTTAGGTTGAGCACCATTTTGAACAAATTAAAGCCTGAAACTTTACCTAACTATGCAGTATGGCTAGTTAGTTTGATCTGTTTGACAACATTGCCATATTATTTTTATGCATATATCTCAGATAATAAGAATGAAAAAATAGAACTAAAAACAGGTTTTGCAACCAAGTTTATTAAAGACGTAACTATTCCAGACGGTTCTCCTATCCCAATTAACACGCGTTTTACAAAAACTTGGCGTGTACAAAATATTGGCACTGTGCCTTGGAAAGAAAAACATTTAAAACGTATGACGCCCCAAGACCCTAATTTATGTTACTCACTAGATAGTATTCCCCTGCCCACTGTAGAGTCTGGTGAAATCATAGATATTTCTGTTGAGTTTACAACACCAAAATATCCTGGCACCTGTCGGACCGATTGGAAGATGGTCGATGCGCATGAGAATTTAACCTTTCCAGAAAAACAAGGGCTCTACAGTATCGTGCATGTGGTTGAAGAAAAGATATAACTTCAACCACATACCTAATCCATATCTAGATAAACTAAGCACGGCCTAGCATACGTAATAGCGTCGCATCTTTATCAAAGATGTGATGTTTCATCGCACCTAAGGCATGTAATGCAATGAGTGCTGTTAAAGCGTAAGCAATATAAGAGTGTGCTTCTTTAGCAACAACAAAAATAGTCTCATTGAAAGGCACGGCCCCATTCTCTGTATAGTTATTTGGTACTATAGTCAGGCCAAATACATCTATACCGTACCCACCAAAGCCTGAGTAAAGCATACCGCTTATCGGCATTAACAAGGTACCGATTAACAAACCCCAATGGGCGCAATGAATTGATTTATTGAGCGCCTCTGATGCATTGTCATCTGCAGGTAAAAAGCCCTTTTTAACACGGTAAATTGCACGAGGTAATACAAGTAAAAGTGCGATAACACCTAACGCTTTATGGATAGGATACAAGGACCATACTTCCCAATTCACCATGTAATAACCCACACTAATCAAACCGAGCATAGTGAATGCAACTGACCAGTGTAGCAAGCGAGTAGCTAGAGTAAGTGACGGCTTATTCATATTGTTTTCTCCTCAAATTTTGATGATGAAAACTATATAAAATCTATATTACCTAACCCAGCTCAATGTGACGAATTCAGTAAATTTGGGACAAATTGTGATTCATCCATTCGTCCCTATCCTTTATTTATAGAGGCCTAACAGCAGTTTAGTCGTTGAACGGTTACTTTTGCTGACAGGAACTTCAATGTTATTATTCAGCACCAATAGGCCATGACCTGAGCGCGCATTGACCAGCTTTGAACCAAGAGATAGATTGACAAGATAAGAGCGGTGGCAGCGATAGAAAGTTTGAGCTGGTAAGCTGCTTTCAAGCTCCTTCATGGTTATGCGTACAAGCGACATACCTTGCTTGGTATGTAGCTCAACATAATTGCCCGCGGCTTTGGCAAAGTAAATATCGGCAAACGCAATATCAAACTCTTCTATTTGTAACCTTTGTAAATTCGAACTTAACTCTTTACCTTGTGTAAAGGCAGCATTTGAGGCGCAAGAAGCCGATCCATGTATTTGCACTTGCGAGTCATCTACAAAACGACCTTTTAAATGCACTAATGTCACTATGGCCAAATAAGCAATGGCATGTTTATGCCAATTATAGAAAAGGCTTTCTTGCCATGAAACCTGCTCAATTAAAACATCAAAGGTCGTGTTTACAGTTAACACGCATGTAAGCGCTAAAAAACCCAATGAGATTAATTGCTTTAATTTCATACTACGCTGTAGTGCAAAACAAATAAACGGCGTGATCAGCAACCAAATACCGAACTCTTGTAATGACCAGAAAATAGAAGAAGCAATATCAACTCGCTGTTTAGCAATAAATAAGCTATGTACTGTACAGTTTAAACAAACCATACATAGCATGCCTAACCAACCTAATGTGAGTAATTGATAGTCTTTAAGTTTTACAATTTTACTAAACATAGTTTGGCCCTAAATTTTAAACGGCGAGAAAATAAAAACGTAAGGATAAAAAATCCTCAGATAAATTCAATACCAAAGCCAAAAAGCCTTGGCAAATATACCAAAATTTTGACATCTAAAAAGCAAATTCGTTCTTTTTATTACATTGCTGCGCGGAAGATTTCTGAAATTTCTTCTGCATTAACCAGGATCGGGTTAGTTAACCCACAAGCATCTTTCAATGCTTTTTCAGTTGAGCTCGGAATGTCATCAGCTTTGGCACCTAGCTGCTCAATATTTGAGGGGATACACTCATCATCCGATAATTTAACAATTGTATCAATCGCCGCTTTATAGACCAGCTCTGCATTGGGTATGGTCACATCGACTCCAGACGCTTTTGCAATATTTTTTATTCGTACTTAGGAACATACAGTTTAGTTGTAACGATGAGAAGATAACCATGTTTAATTTGAAAATCAGCGAAGTATGTTCTTCGCTGATATGGATGTAAAAATCAGATGATTAATGTTGATGATGAGATGCACTCAAGCTTCTATAAAACAAAGTAGTAACTCGCTCCTCAGGTAACCAATTTGAATAAGTTAAGTTCATAGCGCTAAGCGGCTTTTCAGCAAGTACCTCTTCAAGTGACTTGCCGCCGCTCATTGCTGATACCATGACACTTTTAGCTTTTAACAATAATGCACGATACGCTTCGAGCGCCGATTTATCAGTGACAGGACCGTGACCTGGGATCACTTTAGTATCGCTATCTATTCTCGCTAAAGTTTGTTCTACAGCATTTATAACGCCATCGAGCGAACCACCACTGTCGACATCAACAAAAGGTAAACTTTCTAAATTAAAGAAAATATCTCCCATATGCACCGCATTGGCATTCTTGTAAAAAATGACTGCATCGCCATCTGTGTGAGCATTGGCATAGTGCCAAAGCTGCGCATGTTCATTATTAAAATGGAGCGTCATATCTTGGCTGAAACTTAAAATAGGCAGGTACTTAGACCCTTCACCATGCTTATCTTTCAAGCGGTCATAAACATTATGATGAGCAATGACATGACTACCTGCTTTGGCAAAGTTTTCATTTCCACCAGTATGATCACCATGGTGATGTGTATTAATCACAAACTCAGGCGCGCCAGGTTTTAACTGACTAATTTGTGTTTTGATGTCATCACTGAGCTTGGCAAATTGATCGTCTACTAAGTAAATGCCGTCTTCTCCAGTGCTAATGGCAATATTGCCGCCTCGTCCATAAAGCACATGCAGGTTTTCAGACAATACTTCGAGCTTAAACTTAACGTTTGCGACACTCGAAAATGACGCGCTAAGTAAAGACGCCCCGATTAATATCAATATTGTTTTCATGATGACTCTCAGTTTTCGTTATTATTAAATTATCTGCTTAAATTTAAGCAGCCTGTATCAAAATATAGCTACGAAATAAAAACATAAAAGGATTGATTAGGGCGTGTTTATCTTTGAGGTATGAATTTTGTTCAAATCAAAGGCTTTCAATACACGAAATAAGCTACGAAGCAAAGGTTGCCCCGCATAATAGGTTATGTGAGTGGCGAATGACAAAGTAGTGGAAGCCTTTGGCTGAACTCTCCGAGCAGCGCGAGTTGGTCATTTATCCGGCGTTATCGGCTGACTTACATAGAATAACTATGCGGGGCAACCCTTGCTACGCAGCCTCTGCGGGGCAGCCCCTGCCTGGCCTAAATACCCAACTCACTGCTGCAAAAATAAACAGCAAAGGTCAACTCGCCCTAAAATCAAGAGCGAAAAAATGCCCACCTAAGTGAGCATTGATTTGAATAGAAAAATATTCACTTAAACTAGAGGTTTTCTTCAGCAAATGACGCTAGACGACTTCTCACCACACCATTTAGATTGATGGTGGCGCTGCCTTCAAAATGTTTGAATCGTTCAACTAAGTAGGTCAAACCCGAGGTCACTGGCGTCAAATAATTACTGTCTATCTGTGCCAAGTTACCGGTACAAATCAGTTTTGTACCCTCACCACATCGGGTAATGATGGTTTTCAACTGCGAAGCGGTTAAGTTTTGACTTTCATCTAAAATAACCACGGCATTTTGAATACTGCGGCCACGCATAAAGTTTACTGACTTAAACTGAATATTGGCCTTTTCCATAATGTAGTTTCGGCTTGAAATAGGACTTTCATCATTCTTGTGGAGCACCTCAAGTGTATCTGTGATGGCTGCCAACCAAGGCGCCATTTTCTCTTCTTCCGTGCCGGGAAGAAAACCAATGCTCTCTGCGATTTCAG